>JANOQP010000160.1:0-8515 GCA_031414895.1 Saprospirales bacterium | reverse complement strand
AACTTGACCCGCATGAACGAGGAGCGCATCATGCCGACCCGGAAGGCAACGGTGGCCTTTTTGCAATCGGCTTCGATGACCTGTGCCATTTGCCACATGTCCACTTTTGTCGGAGGCTCTCCGGTGAAAATTTCCGGCATGGTGAATGAGTAAATGGTGTTCTGGATTTCCAGAAAGGCCCGGTTCAAAGTGGCCTGTGTTGCCCGGAAATGCACGGTGGTTTCGATCAGCCCGTTTTTCATGTCAGTCGTTTTGGATGAGTGAAAGCTGGCTCCCGGCCTTTGGTTTCCGGTCCCAGATGATGAACTTTTGGTTGCCGCCGAACCGCGAGCGCGGGTAGGCGATGAAGTCGCGGACGTGGATTTTTACGTCGCAGAAATACTCGATGGACTTGCCGTACTCACCCTTGGGCTTGCCGCCCGCCTCCCAACAGATGACGATGAACGCTTTGCGCGGGTGGCGTTCGATCATGGTCTTGAACTGTTCGGCGGTCAGCTTCATATAGTCGCGGCTGTCGATGACGGCGACCTGGGCCGCGTTTTTCGAGGCCAGCCGCTCCATCATCTCATCGAAGGTCTCCATGTTGCCGAACATGATCTTGCCCGCAACGGCCATCATGTCGTTGCGGCGGAGCGCGTCCTGCAGGGTCTTTGAAATCCCTTGCTCGAACGAGTTGTAATAGACCCGTGTGAAGCCCGCGAGGTATTTTGTGAACTGGATGATGAACTCCGTCTTGCCGTTGCCGGGCTTGCCGAAAACGATGGCGCGGAAGTTCCTTTCCGGCTCGCCGAACGTATCGGCCCACCGCCCGGCGAAGGGGTAGGTGTCAAATTTTTTGTCGAGGAACTCGCTTACTCCGATGGCACGTTGCATGGTTCTGTGATGCGTTTTAACTCCCGTTTAGCGGGGATTTGAAGGTAGTTTTTCATCGACCGAAAGGTGATTGCCCAAACCGGTTCTATATGGGTTTCGTGGATCCATCGGTCGGTGATGCCGCCGTGCTTTTTGTGCAGTTGATAGACCTCCTGCACGATGATGACCTTTTTTAGAAAACGGATGCGCCTCCCTTTCTCTTTGCTCATGGATATAAATGTCTGTACAACTTGTCAAGTAGGGAGTTTCGGAGTAAATGGGCTGGCGAGTCGGCTGAAATGGCCAAGGCTTGGAGGCAAATCAGAAATGCCGTTGCCTCGGCTGTGCTGAATTTTTCAGGCCATTTTTGGTTGCGTTTGTTGGCCCATGATTGTGTCTGCATGATCCGCACGAACCGCCCGCTGTACCATTCGCCCATGACCATCGCGGGAAGTTTGAGCCACTCGTTCAAAGTGTGGGGCAGCACGACCGGGCGGGCGCATTCGCCGAGCAAGTGGACGAACCACCCGTATTCGTGGCTCTCGATTTCGAGTTTGATGGCGCGTTTCATGGTCAGTTCCAGCGTTGTTGGTGCTCAATTTTTGCCTTTTTTTTTGCCTCCGAGCGGGCGATGACGCGCAGCTTTTTCGAGAGCGCGGACAGCTCGTCGTCGGTCATCGAGGGGAGCGTTTTGCCCGCGATGCGGCGGTCGAGGAGGTAGGCATTGACGTGCGCCCAACCGCGCTCCGGGCCGCGGCCCATCGACGTGAGGATGGTCAGCACCATCGAGCGCAGTTTTTTGGTCGCGGCTGGCACGTCTGTCTTCGCATCCAGTTTGGCGGCGCAGTCGGCACGGAGGCGGTTGATGAGGTCGTCGAGCTGGCGGTCGGTCATCTCGCGCAGGCCGGTCACGCCGTAGTTTTCCGCCAAAAAAGATTCGCGGATGTCGAACAGGTTGAGCTGGCGGAGCATGGTCGCGGCCATGCTGGTTTTTTGGGCGGAGTGCGTTGTTGCCATTATTTTGTGTCAATTTTATTGATAAAGCCCATCATGATTCCCCAAATGGTGCTGGCTGTTAAAATGACCCTGTCAATGCGATGGATCCTCCAAAATTCCCAGTCCTGCCTGATAAACGCAAGGCTGAAATAGGCTAAAATAGCCATAAACAGCCCGGTTTTAAGAAGCTCTAAAAGCCTCTTTGTGTCCTTTTTGTCCATTGTTCGAGCCGTTTAGTCAGGTTTGGTTTCGAGTGCTGATTTGGCGGATTGGGCGAGGTCTTCGGGCGTGAAAAGCACCGTTTGCCCGGTGCTGAACTCGACCATGAAAGAGCCGTCGGCGAGGCAAACCGAAACCGAAAACTCTCCCTTTTCTTCCACTCCAATATGGGTTCGGAGCGGTTTGAAGGGTTTGTCGTAAATCGTTGCGAGGATTTGAACAGGCACTTTTTTCATCGTTGAGATTTTTAGATTTGAGGGATGCTTTGCAGCATTTCTTTCAACCGGTCGCGGACAAAATCAAGTGCGGCTTCTTTTGCAGCTTTCAATTTCGTCGTGACCGGGATGGCCTGTTTGAGGTAATGGATTTGCAGTTCGTAACAGATCAAGATCCACGCGCCGCCCGGCCCTTTGCAGAGCTTGATATTCAGGCTGCCGGTGTTCCATTGCGCTTTTGTGTAGAGGTCTGCCATTTTAAAACTCGTTTTTGAACCGTTCTTGGCTGATGTACCGCTCTGCGTGGAGCGTACCGATCCCGGCTGTTTTTACATGATATTTGTAGGCCGGTATCTTTTGGATCGCCAGCGTCCGGTCGGCTGTGGAGAGGGCTTTCCATAGTTTTTCGGCCTTTTTTCGGTCGCCCAGTTTGAATTCGTACTTGTTGTAAAAAGCCTCGAACGACAGGTCGAGCGGGATTTCGGTGATAGTAACCGACGGGACTTTGCCCAGTTTGTCGAGGTCTTCCATCGTGAAGGGCAGGCGGTCGATCAGCCATTTGTGGTGGATTTCTTCCAGTTCGCTCGTCAGCCGGAACTCGACGAGCCGCCCGTTGCCGTCGTATCCGAACTCGATTTGGACCCCGGTTTTGGAGGTCATCAGGTATTTTTGGGTGGTCATGGCTGTGCGTTCTTTTTGTCGATTATCAAAAAGGCATCGGCAAGGCAGTCGCGGAGGGCGGTGAACTGGTCTTCGTGCGCGAAGCACTCGGTGCCGTTGTCGGCCAGCCAGACCTCGCCGGGCTTTTCAGGGACGATGATGGAGATGGGGCAGCCGTGGGCAGCGCAAAAGGCCATCATTATCCCGGCCTGAAATTCGAGCGGCAAGTCCATGAAGTCGGAAGGGGTCAATAGCCGGGTTGCACTTGCTTCGAGCAACCTGTATTCCACCCAAACCTTCCAGTTCGCCCAAACATCCAGCCCCCAAATGGCCCTATAAATCGGGTAGGCATCGGTGAGCATTTTATCTGTCAGCATGAGATTATTGTCGTTTAAAATGGGGCAGCCCCCATGGGCTGCCCCGTCATCAAAACAAAGCGAAAACCAAATTTCAAATCTTGCGGAGGCTGGTCGAGCTTTCCTGGACGATGCTCAAGCCCTTGACCTTGAGGAGCGCGGCCAGCGCGGGGTCGGAGTCGAGGGCGGCGGCGATGCGCTTGATGTCGAGCGATTTCTTCTCGCTGACATATTGTGCGTCGAGTTCGGCGAGCAGCTTTTCGGTGTGCATTTCGAGCAGCTTGCCCGTCGCGCCGACCAGTTTGGGCGCGTTCTGCCGCTCGACGACATTGAACTTGCCGAACAGTTCGGTCTTTCCGTTCTCGGTCGCCCAACCGAGAAGGCGTTCCTGCACGAGGGAAAGTTCAGCGTCGAGGTCCTCCATTTGTTTGCGGATGTCCACGATGCGCTGTGCGTCCATTTCGGCCTGTTGCTCGGCGGTCGGCGCGATGGCCTCTTTTTTTGCTTTTGACATTTTTGAAAAGATTGGATGGTTGAAAATTCCCTGCTGCTGTTCCCTGTATTTTAGGCGGCGATGGCCTCGCCGGTCTTTTCCTGTTTGGTGAAAATTTCGCGCAAGACCATGCGCTTGACGCGGCGCAGATCCTCGACGACCTCCTCTTGGGTCATGGTGCCGCCCTCGTTCGTGACGCGCCTGACCGGCTCCGCCTCCTTGAAGATTTTCGCGATGGTCTTTTTATCGGTGATGCCGTTGGCTTGGCAGATGGCGGCCACGTCGCGTTCGTTCGCGCCCGCGAGGTGGATGAACTTGCGCCCGAACCGGCTGATGATCTCGTCGCTGCCCTTGCGCGACAGCCGGACATCGTTGCGGAGGTCTTTTTCGAGGTGGTCGGTGCCGACGATCACGACACCCATCACGCCCTCGCAGGCGTTGTAGATCGGGATGAGGACGCGCCGCGCAGGGCTTTTCAACTTGTCCGCCTCGTCGATCAAGAGGACGCTGCCGGGGCGCGAGGTGAAAAAGACGATGACCTCTTGCGTCAGTTCGTCGAGCGACATCCGGTAGGTGGTGTCGATGCCGAGCGTCCGGCACAGTTGGAGGAGGAACTCGCGCTTGGCCCATTCGCGGGCCTGTATGAGGAAGGTGCTGGCACGGTTGGCCAGAGCGAAGGTCTCGAGCGCGGTGGTCTTGCCGCTGCCCGCCCGGTGCGATACCGCAAACCACATGGACTTGGTCTTGGCATGGCCGCAGACCATTTCGATGGTGCGGCTGTTCTGCGTCGGCACGATGTTCCACGACCTGTCGCGGTGGCCGAGGGCGGTGCCGATGCGGTGCCACATCTGGTCGGTGATGGCATCCCATTTCCCGTTGATGACCTGCGAGATGGTCGCGCCGGAACAACCGCAGCGGACTCCCGCCTTTTCGCCGCTTCCGAGGGCGGCGATCGCGCCCCGGACGAGTTCCGTTATTTCGAGTTTCTGATTTTGTGTCATGGTGATCTTGTCGTTTGATGACTTTGAAAGGGCCTGCCTCGCGGCAGGTAAAGGATTAAAAGGCTGGCCAGCCAATCTGTGCTTTATTCCTCGGCAGCTCTTTTGCCACCGTTCCAGTTTTCCCGTTTCCGTTTCCCGCAAGCGCACGTCGTCGCCTGCGGCTGTTGATTGCGGCTCTCCTGGGCGGGGGCGTTTCAGCCCCTTTTCCGGTCTACATCCGTTTTAAGACCGGCTTTACGGGCCTTTTAGGCGCGTCCCGTGGGCGACGGCTCGCCCGGTTGGTTGGTCTGGTCGTCCGTTTTCGCCTCTCCCTTGCACGGCCAGTTTGCGGTGGCCAAGTGGAGGATGAGGGCGATCCAAATCAGGTCAAGTCCGGTCATTTCTGCAGGTATTTGTCCTTCCAGTTTTGGGAAGGGTCTTCGATCGTGGGCCCTCCGAACAGGCACCACACGAATATGGCGGTCAAGAGGATCATCATGGCGTTGGCGGTTTGGCGATTTTATAGAGCATTACCCGCGTCTGGCCACCTTTTGCGGCAAAACCGTTGCTCCGGGCCAGTTCCTTTTCCGTGACCATCCAAGCGAGCTGGTTCAAAAAATGGTCGTCCCATTCTGCATCGTGGCCAAGGGCCTTCCCGGCCTGCTTGATCTCCATGGCGGAGCATGGCTGGATCTTGCGGACGATGTCGAGGATTTGTTCCTTTGTCATATCGCGGCGGTCACTTTTTCGGTGGATAGATGGCAACAGACGTACCCGTTGCCGATTTTGATGATGCGGTTGTCGGCCTCCAGCGACCGGAGCGCGGCAAGTGCCTCCTGCCCGGTCGTCCGGCGTTCGGGTCCTGCGGTCTGGATCGCGAACAGGATTTCGAGCGCGTCGCTGTGCGGCCTTGAGCGGATGAACGCCTCGACCGCCTCGGCGATCCCGGCGACCGGGTCGGCCTTTTTGGCCAGTTTTTCCCAAATGTTCATGGTTGCGGTGTTGATAGGTTTTCAAAAAAATCGGGCCGTGTCGCCGCCCCTGTTGCGCCCGGCTTGTACTTCGCCGGGAGGCCGTCTCGTGTTATAATAATTATGCGGGAGGGAGGGACTCGAACCCCCTATGATGCGGGCCAACCCCGCCCGGTGTCCATACCGGCCCTCTCCCTATTTTTGGTTTCGGTTTTTCAACCTATCCGCCCCCAATTGCTTGGGGACGGAATCGGATTGAAAACACCTAAAAACCCTATTTTTACCAGCTTTGTGCCATCATCATGGCGATGTCCCGGCTTTGGTTGACGTGCGGGCCGTCCGTATCCTCCTGCTCGATGGGCTTTTCTGCCCGCGTTATCCGTGGTTTTTTGTCGTCCTTCCATTCGGCCTCTCGCTCGATCAGGTAATCGGCGGTGCCTTCCTGCTCGGCCTTTGTCGAGAGGCCGTTGAGGAGGTGCGTCACGTCCGAGGCTTGCGACTTGATGGCCTCCAGTTCCTCGGCTGCGCGTTTTTTCAGGTCGGCCACCCGCTTTTTTTGTTTGCCGAGCGGGGCGAAGTCCGCATCCGGGCCGAAAACCTGCACCGCCCGGATCTCGGTCGCCTCGCAGAGGAAGCGCGGCGCGTCCGACTTTTCGGGCTCGAACAGCCATACCCGGTCGAGGTCTTCGAGGTCGTAGCCGATGCGGACTTTCCGGTAGTTTTTCACCACCTCGTAGTCGGCCACCTCGAACTGGTATTCCAGCCCCCGAATTTCCGTTTTTATCATCCCGCCCCGGATGGTGGCCTCCTTTTCGAGGCCGAACAGGGCGATGTACTCCCATGCGTCGCAGCGCGTGACGTGCGGCTTTTCGCTCTCGTCGTGTAGCTGTTTTGGGCTTTTGTCGACCTCCGCGTGTTTGCGGCTGTACTCCGAGAGCTTCGTCGAGCGGTACCGGTCGAGGATGGCCGCGCTCTCCTGCCATGCCCGGTCGAAGTCCCACCCGGCGGCGTTGCGCTTTTTGCGCTGCGCCGCCAAGTACTCCGATGACCGGTGCGCCGAGGCGCGGCCCGACATGATGCCCTCGCCGTAGTACCATTCCGAGTCCATCGCGAATACCGATTGGAGGGTCTCGAACCAGCGTTCCAGTTGGGCCTTGCCCTGCGCCGTGTGCTTGTAATCGACCTTTACGCCCATCCGCTCCATGCGGGCCTGCACTAGTTTCCACTCCTCGGTGTTGTGGCCGGGGAACCGGTCGAGCACCAGTTGGTAGGGCAGGTAGCCCGCTTTGTTGACCGCCATTTTGAGGGCGGCGATATATCCCCACCGGCTCTCCTTCGTGTCGTAGTGCGTCCCGAGGATGTCGCCGGAGTGGACATCGCGGACGACGATCTTGAACAGGTGCTCCTCCTTGCCCTCGCCGTTCAGCCACCCGATGAAGTTTTCCCGCGTCCCGTCCATCTGCCATGCGTCGCCTGCGAACAGGGCATTTTGCACCGGCACATATCCCTTGAACATCTGCCCTTTCCGGCCCCGGTCGCCGAACCTCCCAGCAGCGGTCAGGAACTTGTTGGACGGCCTCGCAAATTCCATCTCGAACCAGCGGATGCTCGGCACGGGCTTGTCACAGAGCTGGCACATGAGCCGGATCTTCCGGGCGATATGTGCGCCGCTGAAGTTTTGGCCCATCGACCGCATCTGCATCATCCAGCCGACCAGTTCCGGGTCGTCGAACTTCAGCGAGTTGCTGTTGCCCGCGCGGGGCAGCTTTATGGCCTCCGTCACGCCCTTTTCGGCGCACTCGCGGAGTTTTTCGCCCAATTTTCGCCAGTTTATCGGTAGGTACCTCACTTGCATTTTAGTTAGAGCGGCCTCGGCATCCGCCAAAAAGGCCATGTTGTTGAGTTTTATCCCCCGGTTTTCGGCCTCCTCGATCAGCTTTTCGGCGACCGCGCAGGCAGCGGCGAGGTTGTCCGCCTGTTCCGTTTTCAGCCCGGCAAAGTGGCGGTAAAAGGCGTTTTTGCGCGCTTTTAGGGCCTCTGTCAGGGCTGGCTCGATGTCGGTTATTTGGGCGGTCTTGGTGTTCTTTTTGGCCTGTTCGAGGAGCTTGTCAATGGCCGGGATCTTGCTGCGGTAGTTGGCCGGGATATTGGCAAGGGCGAAATACCATTCACCATTTATCTTGGCGTACCGCCAGCTTTTTTTGGTGTCAGGCAGGATGTCCTTGGTGCGCTTCTTTTCTGAAACCGTCTCCCGATAACGAGGCCTTGCCGCGACCCTAAAATACTCCTCGTGCAAACCATCCAACACCTGTAACAACAGCCTTTCGGAGAGCCAGACGGTCTTTGCTTTATTCCGTTCGAGGCGTTTGATGATGTCCGTTGTTTGAACCTGTATGGGTATAATAGGTGTCGATACCGTGATTAAATGGCGTATGCGAGTGCAGCCGAGTTTGCCGCCCGCTGGACAAATGCCTCTTTGTGTTTTTCCATCCGCTCCAGCTTTTGCTCGTTCCACTTTTCGAGGAAAACCACGCACCGCTCAAGCATTTTCACGTCCTCGAATGTCCCGTCAAGGACCTGACGAACCCATTGGGTGCTTACGCCCTCCTCCTCGGCAAATGCCTTGATTTTTCCGTCCCTCGGAAGCTGCATCGACCTGTATAGTCGGTCGCGCCACTTGTCAAATTCAGATTGCATTTTTTCTATCTTTGCGTTTTCCATGTCATTAGCGTTTGGCATTGCTTTCGCTCTGTTGCTGGGACAAATGTAGTGG
>JANOQP010000159.1:0-2810 GCA_031414895.1 Saprospirales bacterium | reverse complement strand
CGACCACGGGGCCAACCGGCTCGGCGCGTCGGCCCTGATGCAGGGGCTGGCGGACGGCTATTTTGTGCTGCCGTACACGATTGGCAGCTATTTGAGCACCCAAATCCGGGAGCCGAAAGTGGCGACCGACGGGGCAGAATTTGCCGCCGCCGAGCGCGAGTGCCAAGACCGTCTGTCAAAACTCCTGACCATCAGCGGCGGGCAATCGGTCGAGAGCTTCCACCGCCGCCTCGGAAAAATCATGTGGGACAAATGCGGGATGGGCCGCACGAAAGAGGGCCTCACCTGGGCCATTCAGGCCATCAAAGACCTGAAAGCCGAGTTTTGGCGCGACGTTTTCGTGCCGGGCCGGGCCGACGAGTTCAACCCGGAACTCGAAAAAGCGTGGCGCGTGGCCGATTTCATGGAACTCGGCGAACTGATGTGCACCGACGCGCTCAACCGCAACGAGAGCTGCGGCGGCCATTTCCGGGAGGAATTTCAGGAAAACGGCGAGGCCCTGCGCGATGACGACCATTTTGCCTACGTCGCGGCATGGGAGTTTGCTGGCGACGGGAACGCGGAGATTTTGAACAAGGAGGCGTTGGTTTTTGAGGAGGTTAAGTTGTCGCAGCGGTCGTATAAATAGGCCGTAGTTTTGCCCAAAAACAGACGAAACAACTTCCTCAAACCCATAAAATCATGGCCAAAGATTTTTACCATTCAAATGTGCGGGAAGCGTTGCAAAAAGACGGTTGGGCAATCACCCACGACCCTTATCCCGTGAGCATCGAGGAGGTTGGTTACGAGATTGATTTTGGCGCGGAACCGCTGATTGCAGCTGAAAAGGATGAGCTTTTGATTGCTATCGAGGTCAAAAGTTTTGTTGGGCCTTCCACGGTCAACGAGTTTCATCGGGCGATTGGGCAGTTCAACGATTACTCCGTCGCGCTCGAAATACAGGACCCGGAGCGGGTACTTTTTTTGGCAATACCGGAGGAAATCTGGTTCCGTTTTTTTCAAAAACAGATTATCCAACGCTCCCTTGCCCGCGTTGGCGCGAAGGTTTTGGTCTATAACCCAGTTTCAAATTCAGTCATCCAATGGATAAAATAAAGAAGTACCAGGATGCCATCGTCAAGTTCCTGCATTTTTACAATGCCGAATCGGGCGGCAACCGGCCTGATGCCATCGTAAAAAGGAGGGTATTGATTGACCGCGAGAACAACAGTTTTCAGCTACTTGCCAATGGTTGGAACGGCAGCCATTATATTTTCAGCCCCATGTTCCACTTCGACATCATTGGCGGGAAGGTCTGGATGCAGTGCAACAACACAGAATGGGAAGCCGTAGATTTCCTCATGGAGCATGGCGTCGCGCGGCAGGACATCGTGCTGGGGTTTGTGCCGCCGATGGGGCGGGTGGCTTCTGGATTTGCGGTGGCTTAATGGCGGGGCAGTCAGACATTTTCAGGCAGAATCGACCAAGATAAAACCAGTGCTTTTTGACTGAAATTCTATTGATTTTCGGCAAAAAGGGGAGTTGGTGGCGGGGACGCCAACAACGGCAGTGCCTCGGATAAACGAATGGTGCGAATAATTTTAACGTACGCCAACAACGGCCAAACGAGAGTTGCGGAGGCCATTTCCGTGAAGAATTTCAGGAAAACGGCGAGGCCCTGCGCGATGACGAGCATTTTGCCTACGTCGCGGCGTGGGAGTTCGCGGGCGACGGGCAGGCGGAGATATTGAACAAGGAGGCTTTGGTTTTTGAGGAGGTGAAGTTGTCGCAGCGGTCGTATAAGTGATGCGAAAAGCCTATTTTTGAAAAAAAATTCAGATGACTAAATTGCTTTTGGAAATCCCGGACCAAAAAGACCTCGATTTGCTTTTGCCACTACTCGAAAGGTTGCAAATCCGCTTTTCGAGCCTCGAATCGGCGGTCGCAAACCCGTTTTCGTTCGACCTTTCAGAAGTGGAAATTGAAGCGCTTGAGCAAATTACTGCGGATTTTGAGGCCGGTAGCGACCCGGGCTTTGAGGCTTTTGGGCATATGAAAAAACTTCGCGCCAGCTATGCCGCATAGCCTCATTCTTGGAAAAGGTGACCCGAACAATTGGCTAGATTGACCATATGGGGCGGTTTAGAACCGCCCCAACAATAGCCCAAATGACAGCAACAAAATGATAAAGGAAGAATTTTGGAACACAAAGGCTAAACAACCATTTGGGAAACCTAAATTTAGGTTATTTGAAATACCTAAATTTAGATGCCCTGAATGCGACGAGGGGCTATTAATCGTGGAAGAAGACAAAAGGATTTCTGAAACAACAGAAAAATCTTCAGAATCATACAAAGAAACTAACGACCCAGAGGATTATGAAGGCAAATTTTCTGCAATTGCTAGGTGCAATAACCCCGATTGTAAAGAAATCACCGTCTTTTCGGGCCGAACTAAAGTTACTGAATCAGGGTATGATGATGGAATAGACGAATACACTGGTGAAGAATTGTACCCATCAGGCCCAGAGTACAGTAGTTCTTATGAAATACAGTTCATAGACCCTCCGATTAAGTTGATAGAATTACCCAATGCACTTAACCTTGAGATAAGAAACACTCTTGAAAAATCATTCTCCCTTTTTTGGATTGATGAAAATGCCTGCGCCAATAAACTCCGTATAGCATTAGAGCAATTGCTTGATTCTCAAAACATACCAAGAACCATCATAACTAAAAAGGAGAAAACCGTTGTATTGACACTTCATGATAGGATTAAAGAATTTGAAAAAGTTAATTCAGAAATTGGAAAATTTTTCGAATCAGTTAAAT
>JANOQP010000158.1:0-1634 GCA_031414895.1 Saprospirales bacterium | reverse complement strand
GAGCATCGACGCGCCCCGGGCGGTCACGTCCGAAACGTCGTCAATCACCAAAGTGAACTCGTGTTTCTCGGTCGACCAGATGGCAAGTTCGGTCAAAGTCTTGATGCTCTGTTTGGTCAGCGTCTTTTTCAATTCCTCTTCGCGGTCGGCGGTGATGACGACGGGCTTTCCGCGCTCGGCCAGTTCCAAAACCAAGTTCTCCAAAAGTTTCGATATTGATTTCAGCTCGTGAATCCGGATAATCCGTTCGTCCTTCAAACTGTCGAGCAACTGCGTTTTTCCCAAACCGATATCGCCCTTCAAATAGACGTTGACGCGCTTTTCAATCAAGTCCAAAAGCTTCGCCATTTCGCGGGCCCTTCCGACGTGGTATTTGAATTGGCCGACCGAAACGGGGACGACGTAGACCGATTTTTTTGGAAAGAACCTTTCTCGCTGGCGTTGCACCCAGCTTTTGTTTTCGAGCCGCTCGAACGCCGCCCGGATTTTCGCCTGCGGGACGTGCAAATAAATTTCCGTCGTCATTGCCGATTTGTGGCCCGCGATTTTCTGCGCCGTTCGGATGTCCGCGCCGCCTTCGTTCACGAGCCGCGTCAAACAGGTATGCCGCAGGTCGTGGAAACCGTAGTTTTTGCCAATCAATGATTGGAGCGCGTCGTAGGCCGAAAACCGTGAAAAATGGTCCTGTTTCCTCAATTTCTTGATGGCCGGAAAAATCAAATGCTCCTCGGTCGGTTTGCCGCATTTCTCGAACCAAGCCACTCCCGCCCGGAAAACGTCCGGTGTCATTGGCACGTCGCGGTAAATCGTCCCCGTTGCGTCGCCTTTTTTCAAACTCCGAATCCTGATGAACCGCTCCGGGAAATTGACCTGCCCCCATTTCATTGAGCAAGCCTCCGTTACCCTGCAACCTGCATCCAAACCGAGCAAAAACAAGAACCTGTTACGGGCGTGGCCGCATTCCCTGATTTTACGCTGTGCGATGGGTGACAACAGCCTGATTCTGTCCTGTCGATTCTCGATGACCATAGCCTAATTTTCAATTTCAGCCCATTTCGTGCCGTGTTTGCTCCAAATCCCGTCCGTTCTCCCACGTTCTTTCTATTTTGTTGGAATCGTCGCTTTTTGCAAAAACAAAAAATTTTATCGTTTTTCAAAAGTGGACGGCGTGGATTATCGGGATTTTTGAAAGTTTTTCGTCAACGACGGTTTGGGCGTTTTTGATGGCGCGGGCGTTTTCCTCGGAGCGGTCGGCGAAGTATGATTTTTGGGCGTTCCGCATTTGTTCGACGGCGATGATGAACCAGTCGAGTTCGTCGGCGGAATCGAACCGCTTAAAAAAGTAGTCGTTTTTGCCGTTTTTCTCCAAACGGAGCGATTCGCGGGAAATGGCGGCGATGCGGGCGACGAGGTCGCGCTTTGACCATCGCATCATGTCGGCTTGCCATTCTTCGCCGAACGGCTGGTAATCGATGTTTTGCATTTTCAGAAAAGTTTGGGTTGGTCGGCCTGCGGTTTCGGCCTCAAAAAAGCGTCGACCTCTTTCTCCCGTGATTTTGCCAAATCGAGGAAAAAGCCGGATTTTGTTTTGAAGAAATCGCGCTGCGCTTGGCGCATCGCGGCGACGGCGGCGA
>JANOQP010000157.1:0-9475 GCA_031414895.1 Saprospirales bacterium | reverse complement strand
GACGGTAAAACGCCCCCATCCCGTCCCTTTTTGGGAAATGCGGTGCTCGGCGCGGCTCACGAAACCGCCGATGGAGATTTTTCGCCCCTTAAAACTTTCGATTTTTTCGATTGGGACACAGAAATTTTCCCATTCGTACCGAAAATCATCGAGCGGGTGGCCGCTCAAATAGAGGCCGCAAACGTCTTTTTCTTTTTGCAATTTAAAAATGAGGCTCCACGGTTCGACCTTCGGGATGGTCGGTTCCGGAACGGCGACCGTGTCGCTCAAATCGCCAAAAAGTGAATTGACCGACATCGTTTTTTCCTCCTGGTAGCCGTTGCCGAACTTCAAAAGTTGCTCGATAAAGCTGTCGTGCTTCTCGACTTGGGCGAAAAAAACGCTCCGGTCATATCCAAAATCGTCGAACGCGCCGCCCATCACGAGGCTTTCCATCACTTTTTTGTTGACCGTCCGCAGGTTTTGGCGGCGCATAAAATCAAAGATCGTTTTGAACGGCCCGTTCTTTTCGCGCTCCGCAATCAGCGCATCGACCGCGGCCTCGCCCACGCCCTTTATCGCGCCGAGGCCGTAGCGGATCTCGCCCTTTTTATTGACCGCAAAATTGGTCAGCGACTCGTTCACGTCCGGCCCTTTCACGGGCAGCCCCATCCGCTTGCATTCCTCCAAAAAGAAGGAGATTTTCTCGATCTGCGACTGCGAATGCGTCAAGACCGCCGACATGTACTCGCCCGGATAATGGGTTTTCAAATATGCGGTCTGGTATGCGACGAGTGCATAACAGGTCGAGTGCGATTTGTTGAAAGCATAGCTCGCGAAGGCTTCCCAGTCGGTCCAGACCTTCTCCAATTTGTCCGCCGGATGGCCGTTTTTTCCGCCGCCCTCGATGAACTGGCCCTTCATTTTGTCGAGCACGGATTTTTGCTTTTTCCCCATGGCCTTTCGCAAAACGTCGGCATCGCCTTTTGAAAAGTTTGCCAATTTCTGCGAAAGCAACATTATCTGTTCCTGATAGGTCGAAATGCCATACGTCTCTTTCAGGAGTTCCTCCATTTCCGGGAGGTCATATTTCACCGGTTCGCGCCCGTGTTTTCGGTTGATAAAAGTCGGGATGTACTCGATCGGCCCCGGGCGATAGAGCGCGTTCATTGCAATCAGATCGTCAAATTTATCGGGCCGCAAATCGCGCAAATACTTCTGCATCCCCGCGCTCTCGAACTGGAAAGTGCCGTTCGTTTCGCCCTTTTGATAAAGCTGATAAGTGGCCGCGTCGTCGAGCGGCAGCGTGTCGATATCTATCGAAACGCCGTGGTTTTGTTTGATCAATCGGAGCGCGTCGCGGATGATCGTGAGCGTTTTTAGGCCCAAAAAATCCATTTTTATGACCCCCGCATCCTCAATGATCGACCCCTCAAATTGGGTCAAAAGCAGGTCCGAATCCTTCGCCGTGGCCACCGGTAAAATGTCCGTCAAATCGTATGGCGCGATGATGATGCCCGCCGCGTGGACCCCCGTGCCGCGCACCGAGCCTTCCAAAATGAACGCCTCGCGCAGCACGCGGCCCTCCTCCATATCGTTCGGGTCGTCATAAAAAACGCGCAATTTCTTTGCATTTTCAATGTCCTCTGTTTGCAAACCTTCCTTTTCGCGGAGCGAACCCTCGCCGTCGATGGGCGCGGAGAGCAACCTTTTTAGGGAAATCCCCGGCTTGTCGGAGACCAATTTTGCGAGCACATTGGCCTTGTCGAGGCCGAGGTCGAGGACGCGAGCCACATCTTTTATCGACGATTTCGCGGCCATCGTTCCATAAGTTACGATTTGCGCGACCTGTCTTTCCCCGTATTTTTTGACCACATAATCAATCACTTTTTGCCGACCCTCGTCGTCAAAATCCGTGTCGATATCGGGCATGGATTTGCGGTCGGGGTTCAAAAATCTTTCAAAAAGAAGCCCATATTTTATCGGGTCAATATTGGTGATGCCTGTGCAATAGGCAACCGCCGAGCCAGCCGCCGAGCCGCGCCCGGGTCCGACCAAAACGCCGATCTCGCGCCCCGCTTTGATAAAATCGGCGACGATCAAAAAGTAGCCCGCGAAGCCCATGATCTTGATCGTGTTCAGTTCAAAATTGAGCCGCTCTTCGACCTCCGGGGTCATTTCGCGATAGCGGTCGCGCGCGCCTTCGAGGGTCATGTGGCGGAGGTAATCGTCCTGCGAGGCAAACTCGCGGGGCACCTCGAAATTGGGCAAAAGGATGTCCTTTTTGAGCTTCAACGGCTCAATTTTGTCCACGATCTCGCCCGTGTTGGCGATCGCGTCGGGCAGGTCTGCGAACAGTTTGTTCATTTCCGCCTGCGTTTTGAAGTAAAATTGGTCGTTGAAAAAAGCAAAACGGGTCCCTCGCGCCGATTGCCCATCGTCGGCAAAATCGACGTTTTTCGGCGTCGCCTGTTTCTCCCCGGTGTTGATGCAGAGCAAAATATCGTGCGCGTTCGAGTCCTTTTGGTCGACATAATGGCTGTCGTTGGAGGCAATCATTTTGACATTGTACGCCTGAGACCAGCGTACCAAAACCTCGTTCACTTTTTCCTGGTCGCCAATGCCGTGCCGCTGCAACTCGATATAATAATCGTCGCCAAAAAGGTCGAGCCACCACTCAAATTCCTTCCGAGCCGCCTCTTCGCCGTGCCGCAAGATCATCTGCGGGACCATCGCGCCGAGGCAACAAGTCGTCGCGATCAGCCCCGCGTGGTATTTCAAAACAAGCTCTTTGTCGATGCGCGGATATTTCGAGTACATCCCTTCGATGAAACCGAGCGAGCAGAGTTTGGTCAAATTCTTATAGCCGACGTCGTTTTTTGCCAAAAAAAGCTGGTGAAAACGCTTGTCGCGGTCGTCTTTCGTGAAAACCTTCCGGTGCCGGTCGGCGACGACATAAAATTCGCAACCGACAATTGGCTTCACGCCCTGATGTTTCGCGGCCTCGGCGACGAACTGGAACGCGCCGAACATATTGCCGTGGTCGGTGATGGCGAGGGCCTTCATGTCGTCGGCCTTTGCTTTTTTGAACATCCCCTCGATGCTCGCCGCACCGTCGAGGAGGCTGAACTGGGAATGGCAATGGAGGTGGCTAAAATCTGGCATTTTCTGATGTAAAAAGTAAAAAGGCAAAGGGCAAAAGCGGGCAATCCGGCACTTTGGCCTTTTTACTTTTGCCTTTGGACTTGAATAGGGCGAAGATAAAACCGGACGGGCGGGGAAGTTTGAATGTGGAAAAGTTTTCCCGCGCCGACCGCCAGGGACACTTTTGGGTTGAAATTTTTTGGCGGAAATAAATTTCCGGGCTACCCGCGTTCGCAACAAAATGGCCATTTTTGCGTCTTTTTCGCTCAAAATTCAAATGCCGCCGACGATGGGTTCCTCGCTTTCATTTCAATATCCAGTCTATTTTTTGGTTTTCTGTGCGCTGTTGGGTCTCGCGTATGCCGCGCTTTTGTACTGGCGCGACACGACTTTTCGGGAACAATCTCCCCATTTGAACAAGGTCTTGGGCGTGATGCGCTGGCTGGTCGTGACGGTTTTGAGCGCACTTTTGCTCTCGCCGTTGCTCAAAAGTTTGTTGGTCGAGACCAAAAAACCGGTCATCGTCCTCGCGATCGACCAGTCCGAATCGGTCGGGCAGACATTTTCGGAGGCGAATTTGGAAGCGTTCAAAACCAGTTGGGCGGATGCGAAAAATGCCCTTTCGGAAAATTACGAAGTGCACGAAATGGCCTTCGGCGATGCGGCCCGTGAGGGGGTAAATTGGCAGTTTTCGGACAAGGTCTCTAACGTCAGCGAGCTGATGCAGACGGTTTATGACCAGTATTCGAGTCAAAATTTGGGTGCGCTCGTCATCGCGACCGACGGCATTTATAATGAGGGCTCGAACCCCGTTTATTCGTCCGCGCAACTTGCCGCGCCCATTTATACCGTCGGCCTCGGCGACACGACCCCGCGCCGGGATTTGATTGTAAAGCGGGCTTTTCACAATAAAATCGCGTATTTGGGGGATAAATTTTCCGTCCAAATTGATGTCGCGGCAACCAATTCGGCGGGCAGCCAATCGGTTTTGAACATTTCAATGATCAACGACGACGGCCAAAAAACGGTCGCGACCAGCCCGATTTCAATTGCCGGGAACGATTTTTTCACCACAAAAGAGTTCACTTTGGAGGCCGACCGGGCGGGCATCGCGCGGTATTTGGTGACGCTCGCCAAGATCCCCGGCGAGGCTTCGACGGTCAATAATTCAAAGGAGATCTTCATCGATGTTTTGGATGCGCGGCAAAAGATCTTGCTCCTCGCAAATGCGCCGCACCCCGACCTTTCCGCGCTCAAAACGACGCTCGTGCAGAACAAAAACTACCAAGTTGCGGCCGCTTTCGTGAACGATGCGTCGGTCAATGTCGCCAATTTTGATTTTGTCGTCCTCCATAATTTGCCTTCGGCGACGAACGATATTTCGGGCATCCTCCAAAAATTGGACGAACGGAAAACGCCGCGCCTCTTTTTTGCGGGCACGCAGACCAATTTTGCCGCGCTCCAAAAAGCGCAGGGCCTCGTCTCGATCAGCGGCACCGACGGGCGCAACACCAACGATGTTCAGGCGGCCTTCGCGCCCAATTTCGCGCTTTTCAACATCGATGGGCGGGTTGTCTCGGAACTGCCGAAGTTCAGCCCCGCGCTCGCGCCGTTCGGCAATTTTGCGGCCTCGCCAGGTGCGCAAGTGCTTCTTTATCAACGGATTGGAAAAATCGATACGAAATTCCCGCTCCTCGCGGTCGGCGATCTCAACGGCATCCGGACGGGGATTTTCGTCGGCGAGGGCATCTGGAAATGGCGGCTCTTTGATTTTTTGCAGCACGAAAACCACGAGATATTTGACGAACTTTTTGGAAAGACCGTCCAATATTTGAGCCTCAAAGAGGACAAACGGAAGTTCCGCGTGACGCTCGACAAGAACATTTTTGAGGAAAACGAGCCGGTCCAGTTCGCCGCCGAGCTTTACAACGACAATTTTGAGCTGGTCAACGACCCCGATGTTTCGCTCACCGTGCGCAACCGCGAGGGGAAAGAATACCCTTTCAATTTCAATAAATTGGGGAAGGGCTACTCGCTGAACGCGGGTATCTTGCCCGTCGGGAACTATACTTACAAGGCCGCGACCAATTGGAACGGTCAAAATTTGGCCTTCGACGGCCAATTTAGCGTCCGCCCGATCCAATTGGAATTGTTCGAGACGACGGCCAACCACGCTGTTTTGCGACAGCTTTCGCAAAAATTTGGCGGGCAATTCCTCGGCCAAAACGCACTCGCCTCGGTCGCCGAGTTGATAAAAAACAAGGAGACCGTGAAGCCGGTCATTTATCAATCGACGAAGACGTGGTCGGTCATCAATTTGAAATGGATCTTCGCTTTTTTGGCGGGGCTGTTGGCGGTCGAGTGGTTTTTGAGGCGGTATTTTGGGGCGTATTAACGGGCAGGGCCCTGCTTTTCCCGGAATTTTTGAACCTTTGGCAACCCCGCCCAAAGGTTTTTTTTCGCCCAAAAACGTTCCATTTCCTTCGACAACTTTTTCGGGAAAAAAGGATTTCTAACTTCGCCCATTCTTTAAAAACAACAATTTCAACCAAAAAAATATGACCGGCCTCGACCATTTCGACCAGTTTCAAAACCGCCACATCGGCCCCAACCAAGCCGAGACCGCCGCCATGCTCAAGGCCATCGGCGTCCGCGACCTCGAACAGCTCATCGGCGAGACCGTCCCGCAGACGATCCGGCTGGCCAAACCGCTCAATTTGCCCGAGGCGCTCTCCGAGGCCGATTATTTGACGATGCTCAAAGGCATCGCCCGGCAAAACAAGGTGGCCAAAAATTTTATCGGGCAGGGCTATTTTGGGACGCTGACCCCGGCGGTGATCCTGCGCAATTTGTTCGAAAACCCGGGCTGGTACACCCAATACACCCCCTATCAGGCCGAGATCGCGCAGGGGCGGCTCGAATCGCTGCTCAATTTCCAGACGATGGTCTGCGATTTGACCGGGCTGCCGATCGCCAATGCCTCGCTTTTGGACGAGGCGACCGCCGCAGCCGAGGCGATGTCGATGTTTTTCCATGAAAAAAACAAGCGTGCAAAAAGCCCCGCCGACACCGCCGACGAGTTTTTTGTCTCCGATAAAATCTATCCGCAGACGCTCGACGTGCTCGTGACGCGGGCCAGGCCGCTTGGCATCCGCATCGTTTCGGGCGATTGGAAAACGTACAATTTCAACACAAAAACCTTCGGTGCGATGCTGCAATACCCTGACAATCAGGGACTTGTGGAAGATTACCGCGCTTTTGTGGAAAAGGCGAAGGCGCACTCCGCGTTCGTTTGCGTCGCTTCCGATCTCCTCGCGCTCTCGTTGTTGAAACCGCCCGGCGAATGGGGCGTTGATGTTTGCGTCGGCAATTCGCAGCGGTTCGGCGTGCCGATGGGATTTGGCGGGCCGCACGCCGCTTTTTTCGCGGTCAGCGAGGATTTCAAACGGCAGATCCCCGGCCGAATCATAGGGGTCTCGACCGACAATGCCGGAAATGTGGCCCTCCGCATGGCCCTGCAAACCCGCGAACAACATATTCGGCGCGAAAAAGCGACCTCCAATATCTGCACCGCGCAGGCCCTTTTGTCGAACATGGCAGCGATGTACGCGGTCTATCACGGCCCAACGGGGATAAAAGCCATTGCGAGGCGTGCTCATTTGATGGCGCAAAACCTCGAACAGGGACTCCGCGATCTCGGATTTATGCAGGTGAACAAATCATTTTTCGACACGCTGCGGCTCGAAATCTCTGACAATGAGCAAGTTATGATCAGGAAATTGGCCGAAAAAGCGGGGCTGAACTTTTTTTATCCGGGCAAAAATTTCATCCAGATTAGTTGCGACGAGGCAACGGGAAAAGAGGAAGTGCAGGAAATCATGAACGTTTTTGGGCAGGCCCACAAAACCCTGGTGCGCGTTTCGGTGAAATGGAACGACCAATACGGGCTGAAATTCCCCGCGCCGCTCGTCCGCGAAACGCCGTTTTTGACGCACCCGGTTTTCAATTCGTACCACACGGAAAGCGAAATGATGCGTTACCTAAAACGTCTCGAAAACAAGGATTTGAGCCTCGCACACTCGATGATCTCGCTCGGTTCGTGCACCATGAAATTGAACGCAGCGACGGAAATGATCCCCGTTTCGTGGCCCGAATTTGGCGGGCTGCACCCGTTTGCGCCTGCCAGCCAGACGAAAGGTTATGCACTGATAATCAAGGAGTTAGAACAATATTTGTGTGAAATAACGGGCTTTGCGGCCTGTTCGTTGCAGCCAAATTCGGGCGCGCAGGGCGAATATGCCGGTCTCCTCGTTATCCGGGCCGTCCACGAATCGAACAAACAGGGACACCGAAATGTGGTCTTGATCCCGCAATCGGCGCACGGCACCAACCCGGCCTCGGCCGTCATGGTCGGCCTCGAAGTGGTGGTTGTCGCCTGCGATGAGCGCGGCAATATTGAGGTCTCCGACCTGCGCGAAAAAGCAGAAAGGCACGCCGCCAACCTCTCCTGCCTGATGGTCACCTACCCATCGACGCACGGCGTTTTCGAGACATCAATCAAAGAAATCTGCCAAATCATCCACAAAAACGGCGGTCGTGTATATATGGACGGCGCGAACATGAACGCGCAGGTCGGCCTGACCAGCCCGGCCACGATCGGCGCGGACGTTTGCCACCTCAATCTGCACAAAACATTCGCGATCCCGCACGGCGGCGGCGGCCCGGGCATGGGCCCGATCTGTTGCACGGCGGAAATTGCGCCATTCCTGCCCGGCCATGTGGCGGCGAAAACGGGTGGCCGCCGGGCGACCCATGCCGTTTCAGCAGCTCCGTGGGGCAGCGCGAGCATTCTGCTGATCAGCTACGGCTATATAAGGATGCTCGGCGCGAAGGGCGTGACCGATTCGACACGCTATGCGATCTTGAACGCAAACTATATGAAAGCACGGCTCGAACACGCTTTTCAAGTGCTTTACACGGGTGAAAACGGTCGCGCGGCGCACGAAATGATCCTCGATTTGCGCCCGTTCAAACAGTTCGCGGGCGCGGAAGACGTGGCAAAAAGGTTGATGGACTACGGTTTCCATGCGCCGACGCTCTCTTTCCCGGTCGCGGGGACCATCATGATCGAGCCGACGGAAAGCGAAAACAAGGCCGAACTTGACCGTTTTTGCGACGCGCTCTTGTCGATAAAAAAAGAGATTGACGAGATTGCCGCCGGGAACTTCGACCCGGAAAACAACCCCGTCCACAACGCGCCGCACACGATCGACGTGATCTCCGCCGACGAATGGCTCCGGCCATACGGGCGCGAACGGGCGGCATTTCCGCTCCCGTATTTGCGCGACGGCCGCAAATTTTGGCCGACCGTCGGGCGAATCGACCAAGCGAAGGGGGACCGGAACTTGATATGTACCTGTCCGCCGCTGGAGGCGTATCAGGAGGCGTGACCCGGTAGCGCGGAAATTTATTTCCGCGCTACCCGGCTTTATTAGCGGTTCGCTTTTTGAATTCCCAGTTTGATAAAACCCGCCTCCCGTTTTGAAAATTTCACGATGAAAAAAATCCTTTGGCTGCCCGCGATGCTCGCGATGTTCTTTTTGGCCGACCGGGCGGGCGGTTTTTTGTTGCAAAAAATAACGGACGGGAGCCAGTTCCGCTATTCAAAAATGTACCGGGGCGATGCCGCTGCGGATATTTTGTTGCTCGGCAATTCGCGCGGCCTGACCTTTTTCCAGCCTTTTATCGATGAAAAAACGGGCAAAAAGTCGTTCAATTTGAGCTACAACGGCCTTCCGATGGACCTCGGCAAGACCTTGGTGGCCGATTATTTGGATAGGTACATGCCGCCCAAGACCCTCGTCCTCGACATCACAACGCTCGACCGGAGGAACAACGCGCTCATCACGGGCTTTTCGCCGTACTCGAAAAAATCGGCGCGGATTGAAAATTTGATCTACGAAAAATCGCCCGAATCGTGGTGGGGCGGCCGGATCTCGGAACTTTTCAGGTTCAACAACGAGGTTTTCCAGCGTGCTTTTTATCACCGGAAAACATCGGATGCCGATTGGCTGCTCGACCGCGAGATCACCCCGCAGCTCGCCGCCGAGGTCGATAAAAACCGTTATGATTTGACGATTGACACTTTTTTGGTCGAGCAATTGGCCGAAACCGCTCATTTGGCGCAAGCAAAAGGGGTCGATGTGCATTTGGTCATCAGCCCCTATTTCCCCGGCTTCGCCAAAAACGTAGGGAACCTCGATGCGCTAAAAACTTTTTGCGAAAAAAAATCGGGCATCCCTGTCCACGATTACAGCCGCTCGCTGACTGACCCGGCCTGCTTTGGCGATTT
>JANOQP010000156.1:0-6705 GCA_031414895.1 Saprospirales bacterium | reverse complement strand
ATGCGGCTGATCTCGTCGATGAGGTATTTTTTAAAATCCACTTTTTTGGCCTTTCCGTTGGCATCGATCAGCGTTTTTTGGCTGTGCGCACGCGGCGAAACCCAGATCCGTTCGAACCAATCGGCCAGCTCCCTGAACGTGCCGCCGACATCACGGTGCACCATGTTGAGCTCAATATTCGAAGTGATCCGAAGGCCGAGGCCGGCTTCCGTGATGTTCGAGCTGCCCTGGATGGCAAAATCCTCCGATTCGTCGTTGGCGGATTTGAAAACAAAGGCCTTCGCGTGGCAAAAATTGGGTTCCAGCGTTTTGGCCAGCACTTTGTCCTGCCTCAAAAAAGCGACGGCCTCCTTTGCGAGCGTTCGGAGGTGCAGGGCCGATTCGAGCGAAATGTTCTCGTTCAACAGATCAAGCGTCCGGGTTTCGGGGGTGTCCCGATTGACGATCTCGCCCAGCACGATGTTGAAATGGCCGATCTTGGCATTCACCTGCATTGACAGCCACGCCAGCGCACCGACCGTAAAATAGCCGGTGACAATGTCAATTGTGCCTTCTTTTGTTTGTTTCTCGATCCATTTATGGACGTACTGGATTTCGTCCTTCTTGTTTTTGGTCTCGTTGTCTAAGATCATGGTGGGTAGGTTTTTGACAGCCTTGGCGCAAAGAAAAGAAGGATCGGTTGCCCCGCGCATGAAAGCCAAGCTCGAAGACGGCCGCGCGACCATCGGCCTCGAAGGGGTCGCCGCGACGCACCCGTTTTTCCACCTCGACGGCTCGGACAATATGGCCGTTTTCACCGCAGATTTTTTTACGGTAGCCAGCCCCACATTTCCCCAAAATTCACCACCTTTCCCACGTTTTTTTTTCAAAATCAAAACAAGAAAACCATGGGCTGGGGCTATTCATACTACGACAAACCTAAAAAGAAACCCATCGCGCCCGGCACCGGCATCCGCGGCGGCGGCAAGTACGGCACTACCTGGTGGGGCCAACAATGGCTCAACGCCTTCAACAATATCAGCGATTCCAACCGCCTCCCGCGCGGCAAAACGTATGCGGGCAACGGCTCCGTCCGCTCCATTTCGCTCAATAAAAACTTCATCTCGGCGAAAGTGCAGGGCAGTTCGACATACGAAATTGCCATCCAGATCCCCCTTTTTTCCGAAAAAGATCAGGCCGAGATCGCCAAAATCGTCGCCGCACGCCCCGACCTCCTCGCCCGGCTGCTCAACCGCGAGCTGCCCACCGAGGTCGAGGCCGCCTGCACGGACGGGGGCATCCACATTTTCCCGCGCTCGTGGCGCGACCTCAAAGCGGGCTGTTCCTGCCCCGATTACGCCATGCCGTGCAAGCACCTCGCGGCCATCATCTACCTCATCGCCGCCGAGATAGACAAGAACCCGTTCGTCGTTTTTGACCTGCACGGTTTCGACCTCGTGGCCGCGCTGCAAAAGGCCGGGTTCGCCGCCTCGAAAACGCAGGCGAACATCGTCCCCATCGCCGCCGACGGCTGGGCCCCGTTCGATGGCGAGGCCGAGCCGACCGGTTTTTCCGCCGACCGCGAGGCAGCCGGCCGGATGGATTTTTCAAAAATCCCGGAACTGGCCAATTCGCTCGGCTCGCTGCTTTCCGAAAACACGGTCTTTTACCCAAAAGCCGATTTCAAAAGTTTTTTGAAAAAAGGCTGGACGGCGATGGCCCGCGCCGCCTCGAAACCGCCCATCCAGTTTTTGCCGGAGCCGAAGGTTTTGCCGAAAAAGAGGCCGACGGCTGCCCCGCTGAAACCGAAAAAGACCGCCAAAACCGCCATCGAAACCGACCCCGAACCCGCCTCGGTCTTCGATTATTCGCGGGCAAAAGATGTCTTCCTGACCACCGACGAGACGGGCAACCTGCTCCTTTTTTCCGCATTCGACGGACAGGGCGGGACCCTTTTCGAGGCCGATTCGATGGAAAAAATGCTCACCTGGCTCGACGATTTACCCGCCGGACGGCTCGATGCGATGGCCGACGGTCTGCGCGGGCTCTGGTTCGCATGGAGGTTTTCGGAGGCCTGTGCGCGGCGCGGCGCGATGGTGCCGCAGCTCCAATTGCTGCCGTCGAAGGCGGTCGCCGTCCGGTGGGTGCCCGCCCTTTTGGACGAGAACGTGCGGGCCAATTTTTCTTTTTTGAAAAAAACAATGCCGCCCGACCTGCTCGCCATTTCCTGCGAAGAGGGCGAATTCCAGCCAAAACCGGACGGCGCGGCGGCGGCGGTCTGCTCCGTTTTTTTCCAGTTTTATTTAAAACAAGGGGAGGTTTTGGACTGGAAAAGCACCGATCAGCCCATCCTTCAATTGTTTTTCAACAACCGCCCGCAGGTTTTTGAGAAATGGGAGAACCGCGAAACGCCCGCCGCCATCGCGCTTTACCTCAACCGCTTTTTCCTTTCCGAAAAAAATATCGTCCCCGTTTTGGCCGTCGAAGAGGACGAGGACGGGCTGCTCATGGTCAATATCTTGGCCGACGACAAGACGCGCCCGAACGACGCGCCCGCGCAGCTTTCCAAAGTTTTGGCCGACAAAAAATGGGCCGACGGCAGGCTCGACCTACTCCGCGACCTCGCCATTTTGGGCGAATATTTCCCCGATTTGAACAAGCTCGTCGCGGGAAAAGGGGCCAAGCCGCTCCGTTTCGAGGTCGGCGAGTTTGCCGATATTTTGTTCAAGACATTGCCGGTCGTCGGGCTGCTCGGCATCCGGGTTTTGTTGCCGAAGGCACTGGCGAAGATCATCCGCCCGGCGGCCTCGCTGCGGCTGTCAAAATCGCCCGGCGCGGTGCTTTCGAGTTCGCCCGTTTCGCTCAAAAACCTGCTCAACTACGATTGGGAAATCGCGCTCTGCGACCAGCACATGAGCGAAATTGAGTTCCAAAAATTGATGGCCCAATATTCCGGATTGGTCAAGATCCGCGACGAATACGTCTTTTTTGATGAAAAAGAGATGAAAAAACTGGCCGACCAGCTCGCCAAACCGCCCGGCCTGACCGGCCACGACCTCCTCCAAATCGCGCTCGCCGAGGAATACGAGGGGCAGGTCGTCCACCTTTCGGCGGAACTGAAATCGCTCATTGCCGACCTCCGCGCCGCCGGTGAGATCGCGCTGCCCGACGGCATTTTGGCCAATCTGCGGCCCTACCAAAAGCGCGGTTTTTCGTGGCTCGTCAAAAATGCGCGGCTCGGTTTTGGCTCCATTTTGGCCGACGACATGGGCCTGGGGAAAACCTTGCAGGTCATTTCCGCCCTTTTGCAATTGAAAAAGGACGGCATTTTGGACGAAAAAAACCGCGCCCTTGCCATCGTCCCGACCACGCTTTTGACCAATTGGCAAAAGGAGGTGGCCAAGTTCGCGCCCGGCCTCACGACCGCCGTTTTCCACGGTGCGGCCCGCGACCGCGCGAAACTGCCCGCCGCCGACCTCGTGCTGACCAGCTACGGGACCGCCCGGAGCGACGAGGCCATTTTTGAAAAGGAAAAATGGGCCGCGCTCATCATCGACGAGGCGCAGGCCATCAAAAACCCGAACGCGGCGCAGACAAAAGCGGTCAAAAAACTGGCCGCGCCCGTCCCGATCCGCATCGCCATGAGCGGCACGCCGGTCGAAAACCGCCTCTCGGAATATTGGAGCCTGTTCGATTTTGCCAACCGTGGCTACCTCCACGGCCTCGACCGTTTCAAAAAGGAATTTGCAATCCCCATCGAGGCCGAGCGCGACCAGCAGGCCCTGCGCCGCTTCCGAAAAGTGACCGAACCGTTCGTGATGCGCCGCCTGAAAACCGACAAATCCATCATCAGCGACCTGCCGGACAAGGTGGAACGCGACCAATTCTGCACGCTTTCGCCGGAGCAGGCCGCGCTTTACGAAAACCAAGTGGAGGTGGTGATGAAAAAAATCGAGTCGTCGGAGGGCATCCAGCGGCGCGGCCTCGTGCTGACGCTCATCATGGCCCTTAAACAGATCTGCAACCACCCGTCGCATTTTTTGAAAAGAAAAAAGGCCGAAGCCGAGGCCAGCGGAAAATGCCCGCTGCTGCTCGAACTGCTCGAACAGGCAGCCGAAAACGACGAAAAGACCATCATTTTCACCCAATTTCAGGAAATGGGCGACCTGCTGGCCCCGATGATCTCCGAAAAAATGGGCTTCGCCGCGCCCTTCCTCCACGGCGGCACGACCCGGAAACGCCGCGACGAAATGGTCGAGGCATTTCAGAACGACCCCGCAGAGCGCGTCCTTTTGCTCTCCCTGAAAGCGGGCGGCACGGGTCTCAACCTGACCGGTGCGAGCCAAGTTGTCCATTTCGACCTCTGGTGGAACCCGGCGGTGGAGGCGCAGGCAACCGACCGCGCCTTCCGGATCGGGCAAAAAAAGAATGTGCAGGTCCACCGGTTCATCACGCAGGCGACTTTTGAGGGAAAAATCAACACGCTTTTATTGAAGAAAAAAGACCTCGCGGACATGACCGTGGGCTCGGGCGAGGCTTGGATCGGGGACCTGTCGGACAAGGATTTGCGGGCGGTCTTCAGGCGGGGGTGAGTTTATCCCAGCCCTTTTTTCCGACTGATTTGAGCCAGTTCGCGGATCAGTTTCGCCGCTCGCGAGGAAGCCTTTGCCTCGAAGGCGTTGCCACGTCGCACCCGTTTTTCCACCTCGACGGCTCGGACAATATGGTCGTTTCACCACTAAAAGGTACAAGGATCGGCCGCTCGTCGTGCGCGGGCCGGGCGCGGGCGCAGAGGTGACGGCGGCGGGGGTTTTTGCGGAGGTTTTGGCGATCGGGGGCGTTTTTGAAGTGAGATAAACAGGATTTCATCGCACTTTTGCTAAAAATCTCTTTCAACAGGACACAACTTTTTAACACATAGCCTCATAGGGTTTCACATATTTAAGATGGCTTTTGGCTGGTCAAAACCTAGGGTTTCTTCAGCCCGAAAAGCACTTCATTTCAAAAAAGGCAAGCCCAAAACTCGAGCGTCAAAACCTGAATTTTAAAACCCATATCAAGCGAAAATGCCTCCGAACGATTTGTTTTTCCAAAAAGGACGATATGCATTTTGGTTTCATAAAAGCCTTATTTCCTTGAAAAATGCAGCACAATGGGCAGCATACATTCTGAATCACTACCTTTTTTTTTCGATAAATTATCCGAAACTCATTGGCTCTCCTTCGCTTTCGGGTGTGCCTGTTCGTACGCCCGGCGCAATTTATCGATCGAATTATGGGTATAAACCTGCGTCGAGGCAAGGCTTGCATGGCCGAGCAGTTCTTGGATTGCCTTCAAATCTGCCCCGGCATCCGCCAAATGTGTCGCAAAAGTGTGCCGCATGACGTGCGGCGACCGCCGTTCGACCGAGGTGACTAGCGAAAGATATTTCTTTACCGTGCTGCCGATGGTCGAATCGGCTGCCGGGCCGCCCTCGTTGTTCAAAAAAAAGGTGCTTGATTGGCTCATCGGGAAGGACTCGGCGCGGACGGCGAGGTATTTTTCCATCAGTTCGCCGAGCGGCCGGGTGAAAGGGACGAGGCGCATCTTGTCGCCCTTGCCCCGGATGCGGAACTGGTAGCGGCCAAAATCCACGTCTGCCAGCTGGAGGTTGAGCAGTTCGCTGCGCCGCATTCCCGTGCTGTAAAAAACCTCCATGATGAGGCGGCTTCGCCAACCTTTGTAGCTCGTGCCGAAGTCGATTTCCTGAAAAAGCATGGTCATGTCCTTCTCCGGGACCCAAACGGGCAGACGTTTGCCGACCTTCGGTGAAAGAACTTTGAGCATCGGGTTTTTGGTGACGATGCCCTGTTTTTTGAGCCAGTTGAAATAGGTTTTGAGCGTCGTCAGCCGCCGGTTGATACTTCGCGGGACAATTTCGTGTTCCATTTGGTCCACTATCCAAGCCCGGACGTGCGAATGCCTGACCTCGGCAACCGAGGTCAGGCATTCGTGTTCGAGCGCAAACCCGACAAAAAATTTAAGGTCGCTGGTATAGGCGGAAAGCGTGTGCGGCGAGTACCGTTTCTCGTTTTCGAGCCAATAGGCAAAGCGGTCTTCGTGAAATGCGAGGGAAGGGTCAATCTGTTCGGTCATGGCGCAAAAATAGCCGCGCGGGCCGTTCAAAAACGCATCATTCCTCCGATTTGTAACCGTAAGTGTCCTCTTTATAGACGGCCTTCAAAACCTCCGTGCGACGCATGATGGACGGTTTGACGAAGGCCTTGCGACGGCGGAGCTCTTTCAACGTGCCAGAGCGCTCGAATTTCTTTTTGTACTTTTTGAGGACCTTGTCGATCGGCTCGTCTTTGACTTCAATGATAAGCATGGAAAAATGCCTTTTATTTAATGAAAATGAGTGATTTTTTATTCGGGCTGCAAAAGTAGAAAATGCCTCTGTAAAAACAAAGCATCCAGTTCATTTTAGCCCCCGGATATTCTCGCCCATGTCCAGCACCCTGATTTCGACGCGGCGGTTGGCGGCCTGTTCCGCCTCGGTCGTTGCGTAGGGAAAGACCATTTCGGAATTTGAATAGCCCTTAAAAGTCATTCGATCGGCCTGGATTCCTCCTTTTTTCAGGTAGAGCAGGGTCGTTTTTGCGCGCTCGACAGAAAGTTGCATCAAATGGGCATCGTCGAATTTGCCGAAATTTCCCACGAACTTGTTGGCCCGTTTCGACTCTTTTG
>JANOQP010000155.1:0-4149 GCA_031414895.1 Saprospirales bacterium | reverse complement strand
GCAGGCGACGCGCGCCGTCTTCGGCAGCACCTATTCCTCGCCGCTTTTGACGCACCTCGACAAGGATTTTACCTTTGCGTGGGACATCGGCCAGCCGCTCGATTTCAACACCGACCTCATCACGGACAACCTCACGGCGGTCCTCGCATTTTATGCCTACCTCGCGATCGGGCTGGACTATGACAGTTTTTCGCCGCTCGGCGGGGAGCAATATTTGCAGACGCTGAACCAGATCATCACCAATATCCCGCCCGGTTTGGCGGCCTCGTCGCCCGGCTGGCGGGCCTCGGACACCAACAAAAACCGCAACCGCTATTTTATCGCCGAAAACATGCTCTCGCCAAAAATGCGCCCGTTCCGACAGGCGATCTACACCTATCACCGGAAAGGGTTGGACGAAATGTCGGGCGATGTCGAGAAGGGCAAGGTGTTCGTCATGCAGGCGCTCGAAGATGTGGACAAGGCCAATTCGGCCTATTTCAACTCTATGGTCGTTCAGATGTTCGGCAATACGAAGCGCGACGAACTGATCGAACTGTTCAAGGTTTCGGCGCGGCCGCAGAAGGAGCGCGTCTATCAAGTCATGTCGAAAGTGGACCCGTCGAACGCGGGCAAGTATCGCGACTTGGGCATCTAATTGAATCAAAAACTCAAAACACGAAACTCAAAACTTAATAAATGGGTACTTTGATAATGGTCGGCCAGTTGCTTTTGGCCCTTTCTATTTTGGTCATTTTGCACGAGTGCGGCCACTTTTTTCCCGCAAAATGGTTCGGGACGCGGGTCGAAAAATTCTACCTTTTCTTTGATGCGTGGTTTTCGCTGGCCAGCAAAAAAATCGGCGACACGGAGTACGGCATTGGTTGGCTCCCGCTCGGGGGCTACGTCAAGATCGCCGGGATGATCGACGAGAGCATGGACAAGGAGCAGATGAAACTGCCGCCGCAGCCGTGGGAGTTCCGCTCGAAAAAAGCATGGCAGCGGCTGATCATCATGATCGGCGGCGTGGTCGTCAATTTCGTCCTCGGTTTTTTCCTTTTCGGGATGGTCTTGTGGGTCTGGGGGCGCGATTATTTGCCGACCAGCGAGGCGAAATTTGGCATGCACATGGACTCGGTGATGCTCAACAACGGCTTTCGGCACGGCGACCAGATTTTGGCCATCGGCGATTTGAAGCTCGAAAAAGTGGAACCCGGCTCGTTTTTAAAGGAAATCTTGTTGAAAAATGCCCGTTCGGCGACCGTGCAGCGCGGCGGCGAAACCGTGAACGTGACGCTTTCGGAAGATTTTGTGGGACAGGTTCAAAAAAACAGCGGCGGGAAAATGCGCCAATTTTTTACTCCGAGATACCCTTTCGAGATTGATTCGATCGCAAAAGACGGCCCGGCATACGCCAGCGGGCTGAAAGACGGCGACCGTATCATCGCAATCAACGAGGTGCCGACGCCCTATTTTCAGGATTTTGGGCAGGTTGCACAAAATTTCAAGTCGCAAATGGTCAAAATTTCCGCCCTGCGCGGCGAAAAGGACACCGTGAAAATCGACCTCCGGCTGACCGATGCAGGCAAAATCGGCATCTTTTCGGCCATGCCTGACAAGTTTTTCAAAATGGGCCACGACAGCTATTCGTTTGCCGAGGCCATGCCGCGCGGTTTCAAGGACGGCACTGGGTTTTTGGGCGACCAACTTTCGGCTTTTGGGCAAATGTTCAAAGGGAAAGTAAAGGCAAAAGAAAACCTCGGCAGCCTCATCAGCATCGGCAAAATGTATGGCCCTGTTTGGGACTGGAAGCATTTTTGGACGATGACCGCCTCGTTGAGCCTCATTTTGGCCTTCATGAACCTCCTTCCGATTCCCGCGCTCGACGGCGGATATGTCATTTTCCTGCTTTGGGAAGTGGTCACCGGGCGGCGCGTTTCGGACAGTTTCATGGAAAAAGCGGTCACGGTCGGCTTCTTTTTGATGCTCGGTTTGATGGTCGTGGCGTTGGGGCTGGATATAATGAGGCTGTTTTGAGATGAACTATTTTCAATTTTTCGGGGTCCCCGAATCCTTCAACCCCGACACGGACGCGCTCCGCCGGATTTTTTTGAAGAACAGCAAACGGTTCCACCCAGATTTTCATTCGAACGAAACAGCCGAAAAACAGGCCGAGATCCTCGAACTTTCGACCGTCAACAACCGAGCCTTCCAAATTTTGGGCGACCCCGATCAGCGGATGAAGCATATTTTGGAGCTGCACGGCCTGTTGGAAAACGGGGGCAAAAACCGTCCGATGCCGCCCGTTTTTTTGATGGAAATGATGGAAATAAACGAGGCCCTTGACGAACTCGAATCAAGTTTTGACGTTTCAGGTTTCAACGGTTTGCAAAAACAATTGGCATCGATAAAGTCGGAATTGCATGGGGAAATTGCCCCAATATTGGAAAACTGGACGACTGAAACCAACCAGCCCGGGCAACTTGAAGCGGTGCGCGATTTTTTTCTGAAAACACGCTACATATTTCGTGCGGAAGAAAAATTGGCTACTTTTGCCGCGCTTTAAAGGCAAAATTAAAAAGGCAAACGGCAAAAGTGCCGAGCCGCTGGATTGCTCACTTTTGACTTTTGCCTTTTGACTTAAAAAATGCAGGAGTGGCGGAATGGTAGACGCGATGGTCTCAAACACCATTGTCTTCGGATGTGCGGGTTCGAGTCCCGCCTCCTGTACTAGATTGGCTAAACCGTTGTAAATCAAGTATTTACAGCGGTTTTTTTGTTTAAACGGCCAACGGCGGACGGCGAACGGCGGACGGCTGACGACAAACGGGTGCAAGCCCTTCCGCCGTCAGCCGTCAGCCGTCAGCCGTCAGCCGTCAGCCCCAACCTTTTAAAAATGGAAAAAACTAAATGCCTCATCATCGGCTCCGGCCCGGCGGGCTACACGGCGGCCATTTATGCGGCCCGCGCGGGCATGAACCCGGTCATGTTCACTGGCCTCCAAATTGGCGGGCAGCTCACGACGACGACCGAAGTCGATAATTACCCCGGCTATCCCGACGGCGTGAGTGGCCCGGAAATGATGGAACAACTGCGCAAACAGGCCGAACGGTTCGGCACGGTGATCCATTATGAAATGATCGAAAAAGTGGATTTTTCGGGCAAAAAACACAAGGCTTGGTCGGAAAACGGCAAGGAAATCGAAGCCTCGACGGTCATCATCGCGACGGGCGCGACGGCCAAATACCTCGGCATCCCCAACGAGGAACGGCTCATGAACCGGGGCGTTTCGGCCTGCGCGGTCTGCGACGGTTTCTTTTTCCGGGGCCAGGAAGTGGCGGTCGTCGGCGGAGGCGACACGGCGGCGGAGGAGGCAACCTATTTGGCAAAATTGTGCAAAAAAGTCCACCTCATCGTCCGGCGCGGCGAGATGCGGGCCTCGAAAATTATGCAGCAACGGGTGCGCGAGACCGCCAACATTGAGGTACATTGGCACTCCGAAACGCTCGAGGTTTTGGGCGCGGAGGGCGTCGAGGGCATCCGGCTCAAAAACAACGAGACTGGGCTGGTTTCCGACCTTGTGGTGACCGGGTTTTTCCTCGCCATCGGCCACAAACCGAACACCGAGATTTTCAGGGACTTTCTGAAACTGGATGAGACTGGATATATTTTGACCAAAAAAGGCTCGACTTTGACCAATATCAAAGGCGTTTTTGCCAGCGGCGATGCTCAAGACCATGTTTATCGGCAGGCAATCACGGCGGCGGGGACGGGTTGCATGGCGGCATTGGACGCGGAGCGGTATTTGATCTCGAAAAAACTTTGATAGGACTTTCGCAGACCCTAATTTTTTGATTTACGAGATACGATTTACGAGATACGATTTCTGATTTTGGGCCATCCCCGATTTCAATCCCTTTTGCCCAACTGATTGATTATCAAACATTTAGATTAAAAATTTGAGAGATCGGAGATGGCCCAAAATCAGATATCGTATCTCGTAAATCGTATCTCGTAAATCAAAAAAATCGATAGCGCGACGGTATCAACCGGCTCTGCGAAAGCCCTATTAAATTCAATTTCAACTACAAAGGCAAAATCAAAAGCCGGATTCAACGCATGTTGGATCCGGCTTTTGATTTTGTAATTGAGTTTGATTTTAATTTTAAT
>JANOQP010000154.1:0-1741 GCA_031414895.1 Saprospirales bacterium | reverse complement strand
CTTTTTTCAAAAAAAAATTTCGCGCAGGGAGGAGACGGCCCGGTGCAGCAGGTTTCTGGCAGATTGATGGCCGATGCCCATCATTTCGCCGATTTCCTCCGGGCCGAAATCGTGGAAATAGCGCAATTGGATGGCTTCTTGCTGTCGTTTGGGCAGGCCTTCCACGGCACGGCGAAGTTTGGCGGCTTGCTCGCCACGCATTTCAGCTTCGATCCATTTGGTCTCAATGGACATTTCGGGCGGCAACCGATGGGCCAAAAAGGTTTCCTCTTGGCTCGAAACCGGGTTTTGGAATATTTTCAAAAGCCGGTTTCGCAACGCCCGAAAAAGATAAAAACGCACCGAACCGGTCTGGCCGAGATTTTCCCGGTGCTGCCACAAATGCAAAAAAAGGTCCTGGACTTGGTCGCGCACCGTCCCCCGGTCATGGCAAATGCGATAACCATAGCCGAGCAGATCGGCAATATTTTGTGCGTACAGCTCGGCAAAAGCGTCGTGGTCGCCATCCAGAAAAGCTGCCCAGAGCGGAGAATTTTGTTGGTGAACGTCTTTCAAACCAGTGGCCTGTTGGAAGGCAAAGATGATAAGCCGTGCTGTTATTGGGCCGAAAATGTCAGTCCGAAATATTTTTTTCCCTGCAAATATTCAAGTCAAGGGTCAAAATCTGAATTATTCGGGATCACGGCCCATCCGACAAAAGGGTTTTCGCTGAAAATGTGGCCGCCCGGATTGGCTTTAATTTTGGCCGCTATTTGCCGCCCAATTTTAGGTGCAGTGCGGGCACACCAAACCCGATTGCCGCACCGACCAAGCAGCCCGTCGCCACATCCCGGAAATAATGCTTCCCGCCCCGCATCCGCAAAAACCCAACGACTGCCGGATAGGTGGCCGCTGCTGTCCAAACCCACGGGGCAGCACTCGAACCGCGATGTCGAACCGACCAGGTTTTTGCCGCAAAAAAGGACATCGCCGCCGCCGAGCTTGCATGGCCCGAAAAAAAGGACTGCCGGGCATCCCGCCGGAGCTTTTGCGAAATGGGCGCAGCGTCGTTATATATATATGGCCGCAGTTTTTTGGCCATGGACTTCGTGAAAAAAGTTGCCCCGTAGGTGAGGAGGCCGGTTTCGGCGAGCAAGAGGCCGTTCGTGAAAACATCGCGCCGGTTGTCGGCCTCCGAAAAACAGACGGCGACCGATGCCCCAAACCCAGCCCCGACCAGATAAGTGCTCCAATTTCGGGCAGCGGCTGAATAATGCCGTTCGGCATAACTCAATTTTTGCGGCGGGTTGGCCAAAATATTGCCCAATTGAGCGGGCGTGAGGCCATCCAGTTTTCTGCCCAAAATCTTTCCATGTATGGTCAAATAGGTTCCGGAGGCCAAAATGACCGCTTCGCGGGCGGGTTTCATTTTGAAAAAAGGGGTTGAACTTGACGGTTGGCCATTTATTTCAAAAAGAAAAAAGGCGGTCAAAAGGAGGGTCAAAAGGGTGCGCATGGTTTTTTAGGGGTGAAATTAGTTTTTCCAAAAAAAAACCGGCTGTCGTGGGCGTTCACAAAACCGGGCGGCCTTTTGATTGTTCGTTCCGAAAAGAAAAAATATGCAGCCAAAACTCATCTATTGCCAAGATGCGCTCTGCGGTTGGTGCTTTGCTTTCAGCCCGGTCATCGCGAAACTGGCCGCCGAACATTCGGAAAGGCTGGGCATCGAGGTGGTCTTCACCTGGAAGGCCGTGGTGCTGGC
>JANOQP010000153.1:0-5613 GCA_031414895.1 Saprospirales bacterium | reverse complement strand
ATTATGCAGGTCAAAGACCTGCGAACAGCGCGTATCGGGTCAAAGACCCTCACGAGCGTACCGGCAAAAGGGGCAAAAAGCAGTTTTTTCATAGAAAAAAAGGACGGGCGGCGCGGTTTTGCCGGGTGCGTGTTTTTTTTGCACAAAAACACCCTCGCCCGTGGGCACCGCGCCCACCAAATTTCCACATAGTTATGCAAACAAGCCAGCCCACGAACGACGAAATCAGGGACGCGCTCCAAAGCAGCGACGCAAACCGCCGGAACCGCGCCTTCAAATCGCTCTACATGAGCCAGAAAGTGAACGCAACGGTACGCGATTGGGCGCAGTTCTACAACCTCCGCTCGATGACGACCGACGATGTTTTACAAGAGGCAATCATCAAGCTCGACGAAATGATCCGCACCGGGAAGTTCCGTTTTGAGGCGCAGGTGAGCACTTTTTTGCTCGGCATCTGCAAAAACGTCATCCGCGACAGCGTCAAAAAGGTGCAACGGGTGGTCTTCAAAGAGGAAATCCGCGATGCAGACCTCGCCGACGCCGAACATATGGCCGATTCGATCTTGATCGAAGAAGCGACCGAGGCCACCGAACGGCGCGACGATGCGCTCACCGGGTCGATGCGGGAGCTTGGCGAGGGCTGCGAAGAGGCACTCAAACTTTATTACGTTGAAAAAATGAGCATGGCCCAGCTCGCGGAGACTGCCGAAAAAAGCAGCCTTTCGAGTGCCGACCAGGCCAAAAAGAAGGTCCACCGCTGCCGCGAAAGGCTGCGCGAGGCCATCCAAAAGAACCCATATTTGGCACATATCCTAAATCCGAGACAATGAATATTGACATAAATTTTGACCGCATCGAGGCCTATCTTTTTGGCGCAATGCCCGCCGCCGATCGGCAAAAAATGGAAGCCGAAATGGCCGAAAATGCCCAGCTTGCCGCCTCCGTCGAACTGCACCGCCTCGAACACCGGGCGATGGAACTCTCGGCCCAGCAAGACCTGCGCGCCCAGTTTTCCGCATGGAACGATGAAAAACAGGCCGAAAACGCCACCGAAACAGCTGCCGCCAAAGGCGAGGGCCGCGTCGTCGCGCTCGGCGGGGCATCGTCGCGGCGGACTTGGATGCGCTATGCCATTGCGGCGAGCGTGACGCTGATGGTCGGTTTTTTCGCGAAGTCCATCTTCTTCCCGGGGATGTCCGACGGCGAACTGGCCGGGTCTTTTTTTGACGAAACATCGCTCGCCGTGCGCGGCGGCGGCGGCCAAATACCCGCCGAACTGACCGCCGCGACGGCTGCCATGGCCCAAAAGGACTACCCAAAAGCGGCCAGTCTGCTGGCGCAGGTCACGGACAGCACCTATTTGATCAAATCGCGGCTGCTCTTGGGCGAATGCTGGTTCCGTTCGGGCGATTTTCAGGGGGCGGGGGCCATGTTCAACGAGGTCATCAAGGACGGCCAATCGAGGGCAAACCGGGAGCAGGCCGAGTGGTTTTTGGTGCTCACGCAATTGGCAAAAGGGGACGAAAAGTCGGCCTTCGAAGCCGGTCTGCAAAAAATATTGGCCGACCCGAACCATGCTTTTTATTCAAAAGCGGAGGCACTGCGGCGCAAAAAATGATGGGCGAACTGGTCGTCAGTTCCCAATCTTTCATTTTTAGTAACGGTTTTTGTAACTATTTACCACATAGGCACATAGAGGATTTCACATAGAAAACATAGCCTTTTTGCTTGCAATATCTATGTGGGCTATGTGAAAACACCTATTGTGCCTATGTGGTAAATAGTTGCAACCTGTCAAGCTATTTCAGGGCAATACAAAAAAACGACCCTGAAAAAAACGCTCAAACAAACCGGTTGATGATGTTTTCGAACAATTCCTGTTTGCCGCTCCGTTGTTGCGGCTCGCCATATTTAGCGGCAAGATTGGCGAGGTCTTCGAGCGTCAATTCCCCGGTTTCAAAGGATTTTCCGACGTTTGTTTCAAAGGAAGCATACCGTTCGGCCCGCAACTTGCGGTAATCGCTCTTTTTTAAAATATCGTCCGCCGCAATCAGGGCGCGGGCAAAACAGTCCATCCCGCCGATGTGCGCGTGAAAAAGGTCGGCGAGGTCGGTCGAGTTGCGGCGCGTTTTTGCGTCGAAATTGATGCCGCCGCCCGCAAAACCGCCCGCCTCCAAAATGACGAGCATGGCCTCGGTGAGTTCCATCACGTTGTTGGGGAATTGGTCGGTGTCCCAGCCGTTTTGATAGTCGCCCCGGTTCGCGTCGATGGAGCCGAGCATCCCGGCGTTGGCCGCGGTTTGAAGCTCGTGCTGGAAAGTGTGGAGCGCGAGCGTCGCGTGGTTGACCTCGATGTTGAGCTTAAAATCGTCGGCCAGGCCATATTGCCGGAGGAACCCCGCGCAGGTCGCCGCATCAAAATCATATTGGTGCTTCGACGGTTCCATCGGTTTTGGCTCAATGAAAAACGCGCCGTTGAAGCCGTTTTTTCGGGCATAATCGCGCGCCATGGTCAGGAAACGGGCCATATGGTCGAGCTCCTTTCTCATGTCGGTGTTCAACAGCGAGCCGTAGCCCTCTCGGCCGCCCCAAAAAACGTAGCCCGCGCCGCCCAGTTCGATGGTCGCATCGATGGCATTTTTGACCTGCGCACCGGCCCACGCGACGACCTCAAAATCGGGGTTCGTGGCCGCGCCGTTCATGTACCTGGGGTTTGAAAACAGGTTTGCCGTGCCCCAAAGGAGTTTTACGCCGCTCTCTTTTTGCTTTGTTTTGGCGTAGCCGACCATTTTTTCGAGCCGTTTTTGGCTCTCGCCGAGCGTCGCGCCCTCTGCCACGACATCAAAATCGTGAAAGCAATAGAACGGGATGCCGAGCTTCGTGATGAACTCGAAGGCCGCGTCCATTTTGTCCTCCGCCTGCCGGATCGGGTCGGTCGCGGCGAGCCACGGGAGGTTTTTGGTGCCGGGGCCGAACGGGTCGCCGCCCGTCCCGCAGAACGTGTGCCAATAACTGACCGCAAAACGCAGGTGTTCGCGCATCGTCCTGCCCGCAACAACGCGGTTTTCGTCGTAAAAACGGAAGGCGAGCGGGTTGTCGGTCTCGCGGCCCTCGAACTGGACCTTGGGGATGTTCTTGAAAAATTCGGTCTGGCCGATGGTTGGTTTTGACATTGTATTTTTTTAAAAATCAGTTCAGCAAATAATGAGGCGGTGACTTGAAGTCACCGCCTCATTTGACCTCACAAAATTGGGCATTTCCTTTTAAGACATGGGTTTCAACTGCGCCAGCCGCCCCACCCAATCCGCGTAAATCTCCGAAAACTGCGCATTTGCCCCCGGCGACGGCTCAAAAACACCCGCAGGTTCGAGCTGCCCAAGCCCCTCCCCCACTTCCGAAAAAAGGCCGATGCCGACCCCGGCGGCGATGGCCGCGCCCGTCGCACCCGTCGTTTTCATCAGTTCGATGCGGCAGCCGATGAGGTTTGAGATGGTCGAGGAAAAAATGGCGGATTGGAAAAGGTTGTCGTTTCCGACGCGGAGAACGGACACGTCCATGCCGAGTTCTTGGAGCGCTTTCATGCCGAAAACGAACGAAAACGCCACCCCTTCGAGCGCGGCCCGATAAAAATGCGGCTTTTGGTGGCGGTTGAAATGCAGGTTCAAGATCTGTGCGCCCAAGTTTTGGTTGCCAAAAAGCCGCTCCGAACCGTTGCCAAAAGGGACCATCCGCAGCCCGTCCGAGCCGACGGCGACCCCGGCGGCCTGTTTTTCCATCTCAAAATAGGAAACGCCCGCGCCCGCAAACTGCCGCCGCACCCAAGAATAGCCGATGCCCGCCCCGTTGATGCAGAGCAAAACCCCGATCCGCGGGTCGTGCGCCGAGTGGTTGACGTGCGCGAAACTGTTGACGCGCCCTTTTTTGTCAAAAACCAACCGGTCAGCGATGCCATAGACCACGCCAGACGTGCCGCCCGTCGCCGCGACCTCGCCGGGCCGGAGGACGTTCAGGGAAAGGGCGTTGTTCGGCTGGTCGCCCGCGCGATAGGTGACGGGCGTTCCGGGCGCGAGGCCAAGTTCGGCTGCTGCCAATTTGGAGATTTTGCCGTGCTGGCCGAACGTCGGGACAATTTCGGGCAGCATTTTTTCGGGGATGCCGTAATGGTCGAGGAGTTTTTGCGCGGGGCGGTCTTCCAAAAAGTCCCAAAAAATGCCCTCCGAAAGCCCGCTCACGGTCGTCAATGCCTCGCCCGTCATCCGAAAGGCGATATAGTCGCCGGGCAGCATGGCCGTCCTTATTTTTTCAAAAACGCGCGGCTCGTTCTCTTTTACCCATCGAAGTTTGGAGGCCGTGAAATTGCCAGGCGCATTGAGGCAATGCCCGAAAAAATAATCCCCGCCGAGTTCGCGGAGCGCGTTTTGGCCGACCTCGACGGCCCGCGAATCGCACCAAATTATGGAGGGCCGCAGCGGGCGACCGTCCGCACCGAGCGCGACGAGGCCGTGCATTTGGTAGGAAATGCCGACGGCGGAAATGTCGGTTTTTTTGACCCGCGATTTTTGGAGGAGCTTTTTCGAGGCGATGCAGGTGTTTTGCCACCAAATTTCGGGGCCTTGCTCCGCCCAGCCCGCTTTTTTGGCCACGATCTCCATTTCGACCATCGGAGAATGGACGGTGGCGACGGTCGCCAAGGTCCGCGCATCCACGAGCGACGCCTTGACGGAAGAGGACCCGATGTCAAAACCGAGGAGGTACATTTTTTTGCGGTGAAACTAATAACGGGGCTACGATTTTGGCGTTGGCTTTGTCTTTTGAAAAATTGAAACAAAAAAGCCCGGCACTTCGCGAAACGAAGGCCGGGCTTTTTTTTATCCGTTGGAAAACCGTCGGGGACGATTTATCAATGCATCAGTATCATGGACTTCGTTGCCGAGTTGTCCGATGTTTTTACTTCGTAATAAAGGAGCGCAGCCGAAACTGGCAGGTCTTTATTGGTGATGATGAACTTCTGGTAGCCTTTCGTGAACTGGCCTTTTTGCTCATGAACGAGGCGGCCGTCGGCATCATAAACGCGCAGGGCAGCTTCCGTGTCGGTTGGCAAATGGAAACCAATCGTGGTGCGATCCACAAATGGGTTCGGCTGGTTCTGATAGAGCTCGAATCCGACGCCGCTGATCGCGACACCGAGGCCCGTGCGGAAGGCAAGGCCGATCTCAAGTTTCTGGTCGTCGTTCAAACGGTAAGCCTCGGCTTTCGTCACGCGGCTGCTCATGGCCATCATTTCGCGGATTTGCCCTGCGGCAGTTGCGCGGAATTTCACCGAGAAGGAGGCCTTCGCATCGCCGTTGAAGCTGGCGGTGAGGAGGTTCTGGTCGGCGAAGACGGCAAAGTTGTCGGCGTTCATGCCAGTGCCCGGCATGACCGAGAGGGCTTGGAGGCCTGCGAACGTGAGGGTGAACTGGCCACCTTTCACTTGCTCGGCTGCGTCAAACTTCACTTCAAACTCGTCGCCAATTTTCACTGCTCGATCGGTTGCCTCGAAGTACATCGTGCCGAACGTGCGGTCATCGACCGTGGTGAAGTTGTTTGCGATAGCGTCGCCCGTGAGGTCAC
>JANOQP010000152.1:0-2098 GCA_031414895.1 Saprospirales bacterium | reverse complement strand
CAAAAGTGAAAAGGCAAAAGGCAAAAGTCAGGGGCCTGTTCGCTGCGATCTGACGGTGGTTGTTTGCAAAAATTACAAACATTCGATGCCCTATGAACTGCCCGTCCGGCCGTCGCCGAACTTGCCAAACCAACGGGCCGTTTTGCTCTATCCGTCGCTCTGCCTTTTTGAGGGGACCCATATTTCGGTCGGGCGCGGCACCTCGACGCCATTTCAAGTGCTGGGAAACCCGGGCATTCCATCCGGTTTTTGTTTTGTGCCGATGCCGAACGAGGCTGCCAAAGACCCGTTTTTGAACGGCCAAAAATGTTGCGGCATCGACCTTAATTCATTGACTGTCAATGGGTTATTTCAAAAAAAGAAGCTCAATCTCGGGTGGCTTTTTTATTTCAAAAAGGAAATGGACGGTCGCGGCGAGCTATTTTTGAAGCATAATTTTTTTGACAAACTCGCCGGAAATTCAACATTGCGCGAGCAAATTTTGGCCGGAAAAACCGAGTCCGAGATCCGCGCCTCGTGGCAGCCGGGACTTGCCCAATTCTTGGAAAAACGAAAAAAATATCTCCTTTATCCCGATTTTTGAGCCATGAAAATCTTCAAGCTCCTCGCCAAGCTCGCCCTCCTGATTTTCCTTTCGTACATCCGTTTGGAGGAAATAAACGTGGCCGACCGGCTCGGCGGGTTCCGCTACAAACGCGATTTCAAGTTCTATTTTGAGACCATCACGGGCATCATCATCTTTTTGCTGATCGTCGATTTGTTCCAATTTATCGTGACCCGTGTTTATCGACGGCGAAAAAGCCTGCGCGGCGAGGACAATTTCACCATCGGGATCGGCCATATCTACAATATTTTGGTCGGTTTTACCATGATCTCGGGGCTGTTCGGGCTTTTTCGGGTCGATTTCAAAGAAGTGATCACGTCGCTTTCCATCTTTTTTGCGGGCTTCGCCATCTTGATGAAGGACTATTTTTCCAACCTGATCAACGGGATGATCCTCACTTTTTCGAGCCAATTGAGCATCGGCGACCAAGTAAAGATCGGCGAAAACCGGGGCAAAATTGTCGATATCACCCTCTCGAATATCCACTTGCTCAACGACGACGACGATTATATCACCATCCCGAACAACATGGTCTTCCTTTCGCAGGTCGTCAATTATTCAAAACGGATCATAAAAAAGACGAGCATCGAGTTTGAAATTGACCTCGATTCGCTGGACAGCGTCGAACAATTGGAGGCGGACCTCGTCGAAACGCTCGCCCCATTTTCGGAAAAAATAAAAGAGAACAGCTATTACCTCCGAGTCGCCGAGATCCACCACAAAAAGGTATTGATGAAATTTCAGTACATTTTGAACGAGCCGAACAAGGATTTGGAGCGCGAAATCAGGCGGAAAACCATCCGGCGGCTGGTCGTTTTAATCAATGAACGGGAGAAAAAATAAGCCGGACAACATGAAAATCATCACATGGAATTGTCAAGGCGCGTTCCGAAAAAAAGCGGACTTCATATTGGCCCACCAACCCGATATTTTGGTTGTCCAAGAATGCGAAAACATCGACAGGTTGTTGCTCCATATACACACAAAAAAACCCAATGATTCTTTATGGTTTGGCACCAATAAACATAAGGGCGTTGGTGTGTTTTCTTATAGCGATTATAGGTTCGGTCTTCATGAAAGCTATAATGCAGACTTTAAAATAATTGTGCCAATTTCGGTTTCGGATAGGACTACAAAATTTACACTATTTGCTATTTGCGCAAACAATCCACAAGACAAAAAGAACGTCTATATTGGTCAAGTTTGGAAAGCGATAAACCATTATAATGACCTATTGAACAACGGCTTGCACATACTTATCGGCGATTTCAACAGCAATAAATTTTGGGACAAAAAGAACAGGATCGGCAATCATTCCCATGTTGTTGAAAGATTGGAGAAACAAGAAATTATTAGTGTTTATCACAAATTTCACAAACAAGAACAGGGACAAGAGGTGCACCCAACCTTTTTTCTCTATCGACATAAGGACAAGCCATATCATCTTGATTACTGTTTTGCATCCACCGTTTTTACTGAAAAAATGACCAAAAT
>JANOQP010000151.1:0-2689 GCA_031414895.1 Saprospirales bacterium | reverse complement strand
CGCCCCGGTCGCGCCCGATTTCCAGAGGAAGACCTGCTTCAAATTGGGCAGCCCGTTGGCCAGCTTTTTCAGCCCGGCATCGGTGAAATTGCAGCCCGTCAGGTTTAGGCTCTGCAAATATTCGAGCCGCGAAATGGCCGTCGCGCTCGCGTCCGAAATTTTTGTTTTTGATAAGTTCAACCGGGTCAAATGCGGCATTTCGCCCAAAAGATCGATCAGTGCGGCATCATCCAATGGGGCGAGGCTTGCATCCAAATGAGCGGTTTGTTGCCCGATTTTCTTTAAGACCGTCCGGTTTTTTGATGAAAAATCGGTTTTTCCGGCAAAGGAAACTGCAAGCCACGGCAACCCTTCGCCCATATTTTCGACCGAGGCGAGGTGATCTTTTGTCACTTTAACAACAATTTCTGGGCTGGCAAACGAAATTTTCATTGGGGCAAAATCAATCGAAACTGTGGTTTTTTGCCCCATTTTTTCGGGCCTCGCCCCAAAATTTTTGTCCGATTTTTTCTCAAAATCCGCCCCGGACAGGATCCAGTTTTTGATGGTTTCAAGTTCTTTTTCGTCAAGCTTTGCCTTTCCGGCGGGCGGCATCCGTTTTTTATCGCCCTCGGGCAGGGTGATAAAATGGAGGAGCGGGCTGGTTTCGGGGCTTTCAGGGGAAATGATCGGGCCTTTCTTCGTGCCGCGCCGCACAAAATCGGCGCTGTCGAGCCGGAGGCCTTTTTTTTGCTTTGACGGGCCGTGGCAGGAGACGCATTTTTCCCTCAAAATCGGGAGGACCTCGGCCTCGAAAACGGTGCGGGTCGAATCCATTTTTGAGGAAAAAACAGCGGTTGCACCGACCTCATTTTTGGCCAATTTTTTGCCCGAAACCTGGAAAAGCCAACCCTCGCCGTGCGTCAAACTACCCCCAAAGTGCCCGGCCGCTGCCGCCAAAATCGCAGAAAAACAGATGAAATGGCGATAAAATCGGGTTTTCCTCAACAAAAAAGCGGTCAAGGTCGCCGCCGCCGTCGCGTAGCCGAGCCATGCGTGCCAGCCCATTAGCGACTCGTCGTGGTCGCCATCGAGGTGCAAAACGAAGCCCGTCGCGGCGGCAACGACGGCCGAAATTGCGGCCAAACCGATCGCAAAATCAAGTGCCGTGCGGGTTTCCTTCCCGATTTCCTTTCGGAAAATTTTTGAAAAAAGGATGAACGCTGCCGCGAAAAACAGCATCCCGATGGGGAGGTGTAGCACCAAAATATGGGCGCGGCCGAGGGTTTCGAGCATGGTCATTTATTTTTCAAAGATGATTTCGTCCACGAAAAGCCATGCGGGGCTGCCCGCGCCGGGGTGGTTTTCGGGCAAGTTCCCGAACGGTTCGACGATGATTTTGATTGCTTTTTTTCTGAAAACGGGCATGGGAAATGTGGCCCTTATTGGCCCTTTTTTGGCAGTCCGGTTGCCCAGTTTTTCTTCGTAAAGCAGCTTAAATGGTTGATTTTTTCGCTTTTTTGCATAGATTTTAATGCTTTTTGGGAGAAATATCCATGAATTTTCATCCGACCACAGGTTGGTCGAGAGGCGAGAAATGGCCGGCCCGCGTCCGCGAAAAAGGAAGGTCGCCTCCAAATTTTCACCCTGAAAACCGAGCCATCGGCCGTCCCTAAAATCGGCCGTCCCGTTTTTCGCATCGCATAAACTTGCCGCGCCGTCGCCGGGATATTTTGGGCTGGGCAAGGTTTTCAAATGGACGGTTTTGGGCTTCGTTTTTTTGTTGATTTTCAAAAAACACCAGTCGACAATTTCGCTTTTTTTAAAATCCGGGTGAAAGCTGGCGGCGCGGATCTTTGTGCTTTTTTTTATTAAAATCGGGTTGCCCGGTGTGGTTTTTTGGCTTTGGAAATCGGGTTCGGAGCCGTCGGTCGTGAAATGGATTTTCGCGCCGGGGAGGTCAAATTCGAGCGAAATGGTGGTTTGTTTATAAAAAAGCAGGCTTTCGCCTTCCAAAAACCGGATTTTGGGCGGGGCAAGCTGGATGGTTTGGGCCATCGCCGGGGCGCATTTTATCAACAAAAGAAGGAGGGCGGTTTGCCACGAATTGCTCAAATTGGACGCATTGATTTTGTTGCAAAACAAAACCATACGCCCCTCGAAACCCACCATTTTTCAAATTCTTTTTTTGAACATTTTGGCAGAAAAATTATTAAAAAGCTGTCAAAATGGCAGCGAAAGGGGCTACTTTCGCGCTAAAATTCAGAAAATATTCATGTACGATTCAAACCCGACCCTCGAAATTGAGAAAACGATTGACGAAAAACGCCAAGGGGACTTTTTTTTCGCAGAACAAGTACAGCCCAAAAATGCCAACGGCGGCCGCCTTTTTTATATCGAAAGCTATGGTTGCCAGATGAATTTCAGCGATTCTGAGATCGTGGCGAGCATCCTTTCCGAGGCAGGTTTTGCCCCGACGCGCAACGTGGACGAGTCGGACCTGATTTTGATAAACACCTGTTCCATCCGCGAACGCGCCGAGGAAACGGTGCGCAAACGCCTCCGCGATTTTGACAAGATCAAAAAAGCGCGCCCCGGGACGGTCGTCGGGGTGCTTGGCTGCATGGCCGAGCGGCTTTTTCGATGCGCTCTGTGCTGATGCAAAGAGCGGCTCGACCACCACCAAATCCAAACTGCAAGCTCGTTCCCC
>JANOQP010000150.1:0-4149 GCA_031414895.1 Saprospirales bacterium | reverse complement strand
TCCTCAAGGATGTTTTTTACTTTTGTTCGCATGGCGAGTGTGTTGAATTATTTTGAATTTTTGACAACCCAAAATTATGATTCACACTCGCTTTTTTCCTTAAGTAAACGACATTGCCCCAGCGGGGCGGAATGTTTATCGCATCCAAAAACATTCCGCCCCGCTGGGGCTAAAAGCACGTTCGAGTAGGGCAGTTACTACCAACATTTCGCCCCGCTGGGGCTTGCGGTCAATTTGTACCTTTATTTAAAACCCGTTCCAGAAGGAAAATTGGCATTAAAATAAACTACCTCACCAACTCGATCCACCCCGCCAGTTCCCGCTCCGTCACCCCGGCCACGCGCAATTCAAAGACCTTGCAAGTGTAATAATACGCCCCGGCGGAAAGCTCCTGTCCGCCCGCATTTCTGCCGTCCCAATTGATGGCAGGATTGGTCGTTTCCCAGACGAGGTTGCCCCAGCGGTTGAAGATTTTCAGGACGATTTTTGGCACAAAACGCCAGTCCGGGAAGGGTTTGAACGCTTCGTTCGCGCCGTCGCCGTTCGGGGTGAAGGTGTTCGGGAGGACATAATTTGGGCAGTTATCGGCGCAGACCGTCGCGCTTTGGGATTGATTCCCGACCGAATCAAAGGCCACGACAAAATAACAGGCCGCCAAACTTTCCGTCAAAACATGGTTGTAAAACGTGTCGCCCGGCGCGTTGACCGTCTCCAAAATCGTGGCCACGTCGCCAATTAATTGAAAAATGGAATAGCCTGCCACGTCGTCCGATCCGCCGCAGGCATGATTTGGGTTTGTCCAATTTAGGTGGTTTTCGAGCGGTTGCGCGGGGTCAAAAACCTGTCCGGTCGTGCAAATATTTGACACAAAAAGCAGAGGCGGGCACGGCGGCACGGTGTCGATCGGGGTGCCGCAAGTTTCCTGCGAAAAATTGATGATCGGGTCCACCACGCCGCCAATGGCATAGGTGCCAATGCTCTTGATCTTATAGCAATAATTTTTCCCGTTCACGAGGCCGGTGTCCATGAAAACAGGTTTTGTCACGACGGCGATGCTGTCAAAATCCCCGGTCAGGTCGTTTTGGCGGAAGACGGCATATTCCTCGTTTTTCCACGGCACAAACTCCTGCCACGAAAGGTCGTTCCGCCGGTCGGTCGATTTTATTTTCAAAAAAACGGACGATGCGACGGTCGTCGAACCGAGCGGCACGGACTCGCCGTTCACATAAAAATCGACCCGGTAATGCCAGCCGTCCGAGCGCGTATCCCGTTGATTATCAACGAAAAAAGTGTCGTTTGCCCCGAAAAAAGTGTTGCTCAAAAAATTGCCGTTCGGGATTTCGGCAAACGTCCCGCCAGCCAATCCGGGCGCGCGCAAAACCTGATATCGATAGGGCGGTTTGTTCATCAACGTATCGAGGTCGGCGGCATCCGGTTTTGACCAGCGGACCTCGATTTCGCCATCGGCGGCCCCAGTTTTCAGGATGGAAACATTCGTGATGAGCGGCAAATCCTTCGGCAATTGCACACAAACCTCCTCGCTCGGCAGGCTTTCGACGATATTAAAAGGATAGCCGCCGAAGCTCCTCCGGGCAAATTTCCCCTCGATCCGATAGCAATAAGTGCGGCCCCGCTCGACGTTTTTGTCCTCGAAAAAATAGCGGCCATTGACCACTACTTCCGTTGAATCGATCAATTTCACATAACCCTTTCCCGCCAAACCAGGGTTGCAAGTATCCAACTGGAACGGATTTGGCCCCTCGCGCCGCCAGACCGAAAAGGCATAAAAATAATCATCCGCGGCGGTCTCGCATTCGTACGGTTTATCCCACGACAGGATGACCGCGCCCGATTCGGACACGGCCTGCAAATCCCGTGGCGGCGGCCCGACGACTTTTATCCGCACCTGTTTCAAATCGACCAGCCCGTTCGTGTCGAAAAAATTGTCCGTCACCTTAAAAACGATGCTGTAAAATTGGTCGCTGATATGCTCGCAGGCCGTGACCCATCGGAACTTTCCGGTGACCGGGGACTTTACAAAACCGGGCGGCACCGTGAATTCGGCTGCGCTAAATTGGCTCAAAAACGGCGCACCGAGGGCGGTCAATTTCACCAATTGCCCCGTGTCGATGTCCGTTCCGACAACATCAAATTCGACCGTGTCGCCCGCGATGACGCAGATTTCATCGGGCGCGAGGACGATGGGCGGTGTGTTTTTGCAGTTCAAGACCAAAATTTGCATATCGCGGATGGTCGAGTCCGTTGCTGTCCAAACGCCCGGGACGAGCTGCCGCCACGAAATGACATAAAACGCCACATTGTATTCGCCCGCGAGCTGCGGCGAGGCCCAGTACATATCGCCCGTTTTTTCATTTAATTGAAAAAAACTGCCCGGCGCGGACTGGTTCGGGTATGTATAATTGGGCACCGGCTCCCCGACATCGCCGAGCGGGACGAGCAATTGGTAGCTCAAACTGTCGCCATCCTCGTCATATGCGTTCGGATTGTGCTTAAAGGGTTGGCCGACGCAGCCAAAATCGATGGGCGGTTGGAGCAAGATCGGCGTTGAATTATAGCTCCCGAACTGGCAATCCGGGATCACATAGACCGTCTCGATATGGAATTGGACATTGTCCGAACTCGGCGGATTGACGTTGATGATGCCCTTGATCCGGTTCGGGTCGGTCATCGAAATGACGTACCGCGCCGCCCCTGCAAACTGGTGATCGCCGATATAAATGTTCTTTTGGATGTCGTTGCCGATGTCCTCGCCCTGCCCGTTGCCGTTGGTCCGGGGCAGCTCGGAGAAAGTGCCGTCGCCCCAACTGATGGTCAGCGAGTCGCGATCGGCGGCGATGGAACTGCTTTTTGTGTAGGTGATAATGGTCGCGCGGATGCGAAAATCGCCGCATTCACCCACCTGCTGGACCTGGATCTCGCCCGCGCGGTTGTGCGTCGCTTTTAGGGCAAAAGGCAAAAGGCAGCAGGCAAAAAAGGGCAAAAAGCAGAATGGGGACCGTATTTTTTCAATCATGGCAACGCAAATTTATGGGACAATTGGGCGGTCGAAGTTCGGGTTTTTTCGCCCGTCGAAAACCTTAAACGCGGCAATATTGACGGAGAATGTCCGAAACGGGTGTTTTTTTTGAGTGAAACACTTGATGTTTTGGGTGAAATTCAAAAATTCTGCCACCCAAACACAACCAAAGTCAATCGGCTGGCTATTTTTGGCGCAAAATCTTACGTTCACTTAAACAGTCAGACTATCTATGAATTCGAACAGAATGCTCACCATGGCGCTCTATCTCCTCCTCGGCGGCCTCGTCGCTGTCTTCGGATACCGCGCCTGCCAACTCAAAAAAGAGCAAACCGCCAAACTGGCCGAGCAGGCCGAAATGGAGCAAACACTCCGCGACATGGGCTATGAATCGGACCAGGCCGAGCGCAGCGGTGTCGCCAAACCGAGCGATTTGACGGACACCAAGACAACCACGCCCGCACCGACCGCTTCCACGACCACAACGACCACCACCACCACCACGCCAGCCGCAACAACCGCCGCCGCACCTAAAACTGCCGAGCCAAAAGCCGCCGTGACCGCCCCGAAACCAGTGGAAAGCTCCACGGAAACAAAGGCCGTTCCGACCAAAAAAATGGTCGACCGCAACGATGAGACCATCGCCGATAAACCCGCCCTCAAAACAACGAAGGCCCCGGTGAAATCACTCACCGCGAAAGGGGTTTCGACAAAAACGGCCGCGCCCTCGAAGCCAGCCTATGCGGTCATCGCCGCTTCATTTTCAAAAAAGGAAAACGCCCGCAATGTGATGGAAGCCCTCGTCAAAAAAGGCTTCACAAATGCCGAGATCAGCCCAAAGGGAAAATATTGGGCCGTCATTTCGGACCGTGCCGCCACGAAAGAGGCTGCCGCCAAAATGGTCGAACTCGTCAACAAACAGCCCGATTGCGCGAAAGCGTATGTTTATAAAAGGCCCTGATTTTCCGACTGGCGGAGTTATTTATAACGAAAAGGATATTAGCACTGCCTATGCCACCGGCCGAATGGTCCGTTATCTCGTAAAAGCCTTTGGCGATAGCAGCATCTTAAGTGTGGATATCGGCGCATCGGCTGCCTCGATCTCGATCAAC
>JANOQP010000149.1:0-3534 GCA_031414895.1 Saprospirales bacterium | reverse complement strand
AACGTTTATGGGATCGTCGGCCTCGCGAAGGCCCTCGAACTGGCCCGCGCCAACCTCGACGAACGCCGAGCGCACATCGAATCGGTGCGCAACTACTTGATTTTCAAGCTGTTGGAAGAATTTGAGGACATCCGTTTCGTCGGCGATTGGGACGGCAACTACCTCTACACAATCCTCTCGGTGAGCTTTCCGCCGTCGCCGAAGAACGAACTTTTGCTCCTCAACCTCGACATCAACGGCATCTCCTGTTCCGGCGGGTCGGCCTGCACGAGCGGCTCCGAAAAAGGCTCGCACGTCCTCGAGGCCATCGGTTTTGACCCGTTGCGGAAGGCCGTCCGCTTCTCGTTTTCACATTACAACACGACCGACGACATCGATTTTTTGGTCGGAAAACTGAAAAACATTGTTGCGGTCAAGTCGCGCGCCGAAGTTTTTGGTTGAAACAAAAAAGTCGGCGAAGTTTTCAAACCTCGCCGACTTTTATCAGGCCCAATCACCATTTCGGGCAATCGCATTTTGGTTTGAAAATGGCGCAGCCGGAATTTGCGACCACCGTCCCGGTCGCCAACACGAGGACCAAAAGCCAGAAGAGATTTTTCTTTTTCATGTCGTAATTTTTTTCTGAAACAAGTTTTGGGTCGGGTGAAGGTAAATAGCCGGAATTGGTTTTCGGGAAAACGTTTCCCGCTGTTGCAGATTGTCAATTAACAGGTCGAAAAACCATTAGTTTTGCTCAAATTTTCTTTCCATGCAAGCAATTGAAATTGGCAAGGGCATACAAATTGGCCTCCCGGACCTCGTGAGGGGCGTGTCGCGATTGGACACGCAGGCCCTGAAAACGGTCTTGGCCGAGCTCAATCAGGTGCTCGTCCACCGGGGCGAACCGTCGGGGGACGAAACCCAATTGCTCCGAAAAATCCGGGAAATTGTTCCGCCTTCTGTCGTTCGCCGCTACAAAAAATTGAGGGCAGCCCAGCCCAGCATTTCAGAAAAAGAGCACCAAGAATTGCTCCTTTTGACTGATTTTATGGAAGAAAAAAGCGCGGAACGCATCCAATTGATGGGCGAACTTGCCGTGATCCAGCATTTGACCTTGGCAGACCTTGCCGAAAAACTCCGCCTCCGGGACTTTTATGCGTAGGCGCAAATTCAAAACGGTCGAGCGACTTTTCATCGCAAAACGCGCGGGCGGGTGTTGCGAATATTGCCAAATATTGTTCGATTTTTCACCCGAACAATTTGATATTGAGCATATTTTGCCCATTTCGCTCGGCGGAAACAATGAACTTGAAAACCTCGCACTTGCTTGCGGCGGCTGCAACGGGCGAAAAAGGGACAGGACGGCCGGCAAGGATTTTTTGACCAATCTTGAAGCTCCATTGTTCAACCCGCGGGTCCATATTTGGGACGACCATTTCAGGTGGGCCATCGGGTTTCTTCAGATCGAGGGCAAAACCGAGATCGGCAGGGCGACCGTTTCGACCCTTGAACTGAACCGAAAAGGGTTGATAAACCTTCGGCAAGCACTTCGGCTTTATGGCGTTCATCCGCCCAAAAAATAGACTTCGACATCGCCCTTTTGCCCTTTCAATTTTTGCTTTGAAAAAAATCCTCGTCGCGCCGCTAAACTGGGGACTCGGCCACGCAACCCGCTCGATCCCAATCATCAACGCATTGCTCGAAAGGCAATATGAGGTGGTCTTGGCGAGCGATGGCGCGGCCCTGCAACTGCTCCGCGCCGAGTTTCCGGGCCTCGAATCGCACGAATTGCCGTCGTGGGATGTCCGTTATTTTTCGGAAAATATGGTTTGGAACATTGTCCGGCAGTTCCCAAAAATGGCCTGGGCCACGGGCCGCGAACATTTGGCGATCGAAAAATTGGTCGCCGATCGGAAAATCGACCGCATCATCAGCGACAACCGATATGGCTGTTTTTCAAAAAAAATCCCGTCTGTGATTTTGACCCACCAATTGAACTTGATGGTCCCAGGCGCAGCGTTTCAATGGCTGGCCAATCAATTTTTGGCAAAGGCCCTGTCAAAATTCGATGAAGTTTGGGTGCCCGATTTTCCGGGGGAAACAAATTTGAGCGGCGCACTTTCGCACGGCAAAACGCACGATTTCCCGGTCGAATTTGTCGGGCCACTTTCGCGGATGCGGCCTGCTGACATTGCCGCCCGGCGGGAATATGACATCGCCGTCGTGCTTTCCGGCCCGGAGCCGCAGCGGACTTTTTTGGAAAAAAAATTGATGGAACAGGCGCTCTCCATGCCCGACCGCTTCCTTTTTGTGCAGGGGAAAACGGCGCGGAAAACCCATTTCATCGCCGCCGAAAACATCGAGGTTGCCAGTTTTTTGACCTCCACAGAATTGCAAAATGCGCTCAATTCGAGCGAAATGGTGGTCTGCCGCTCTGGTTATTCGAGCCTGATGGATTTGGTGAAATTGCAAAAAAAAGCTGTTCTCATCCCCACGCCCGGACAAACGGAACAGGAACACCTCGCCCGGCATTTCTCAAAAATGGATAGGTTTGTGGCCCAAAACCAGCGGGAACTGGATTTGCCGACGGCCATTGACAAGCTACGGCGGGCAAATTTTGGCGAAATGGGTTTCCCGGCAAATGACCTTTTGGAAAAAAAACTGGATACTTTCAAATGACAAAAGCGGCAATCCGCAATCACTTTTTCCCTCCGTACATCGCCAGTTTTATAACCCCCCATTTCGCCAACCGATGGTTGAGCGAGACGCGGAGGACACCGAGGCCGTATTTCATGGAGCGGCTGAAATTGATGCTCGATGCCTCGTCAAAATATTTCGTCGGGCAGGTCACCTCGGCGATGTCGAACCCGGCGAAGACGATTTGCGACAGCATTTCATTGTCAAAAACGAAATCGTCGTTGTTTTTTTCAAACGCGATGGTCTCCAAAACCTCGCGGCTGAACGCGCGATAACCGGTGTGATATTCCGAAAGTTTGTAATCGATGAGGGTGTTTTGCGCGGCGGTCAGAAAGCGGTTGGCGACGTATTTATAGAACGGCATCCCGCCTTTCAGCGCACCGACACCGAGGATCCGCGAGCCGAGGACGACCGGGAAAAGGTCCTCGCCGATGATATTGACCATCGACGGGATGAGTTTTGGCGTGTATTGGTAGTCGGGGTGGAGCATGATGACGATGTCGCCGCCAATCTCGAGGGCCTTTGTGTAGAGCGATTTTTGGTTGCCTCCGTAGCCCTTGTTCTTTTGGTGGACGATGACGTGCCGGATGCCGAGCTTGCGGGCGAGGTCGGCGGTGTTGTCGCGGCTCGCGTCGTCGCAAAGGATGAGGTCGTCCACGAGGTCCATCGGGATTTCGCGCAGCGTTTTTTCGAGGGTTGCGGCGGCATTGTAGGCGGGGAGGACGACGATGACTTTTTTTCCTTTGTACATTTTTACGGCGGACGGCGGACGGCCAACGGCGGACGGTTGGACGGCACGGGATTCTCAGATAATCAGGCTTTTTCGTCGGCAATTTGTGTTTTTTCATCGGCTTTTTC
>JANOQP010000148.1:0-2181 GCA_031414895.1 Saprospirales bacterium | reverse complement strand
ATTTCCCGCTCGAAACCGAACTCGTCGAGCAAGGTTTTCATCAAAAGCTGGTTCAACGCCATATCCTCGACGACCAAAACCCGGATGTTTTTGAGGTCGGTTTCGAGGGCCGCGGGGTCGGTTTCGTCTTCGGCCTCGTCCGTCGTTTTTTGAAAATCGAGGATGAAACTGAACGTCGAGCCGATGCCTTTTTCGCTTTTCACGCCAACGCTGCCGCCCTGCGCTTCGACGAGTTGTTTGACAATCGCCAAGCCCAAACCCGTGCCGCCGTAAAGCCGCGACGTGCTGGACGATGCTTGTTGGAAATTGTCGAAAATGCTTTTCATGTTCGCCGCCTCGATGCCGATGCCCGAATCGGCGACCGAAAATTCGATCTTGACGACCGCTGCGGTTTCTTCGAGCAACTGAACGCCGACCGTTATTTGCCCCTCGTGGGTGAATTTGACGGCATTGCTCACCAAATTGATGATGATTTGGTGCAGCCGGACGGGGTCGCCGAGCAAGACAGCCGGGATGCGCGGGTCATATTTTTTGACAAACGAGAGGTTTTTTTCCAAGATTTTGGTCTCAAAAATATGCAGCATCGCCGCGACAGACATCTCCAGTTTGAACGGTTTTTGCTCGAAGCTCATCTTCCCCGAATCCACTTTTGCAAGGTCGAGGATGTCGTTGATCAGCACGATGAGCGCGTCGCCGCTCAATTTTATGGCCGTCAAATACTCTCTTTGCTTCGTCGAAAGCTCCGTCTTTTGCATCACTTTCGTGAATCCGATGATCGCGTTCATCGGCGTCCTGATCTCGTGGCTCATGTTTGAGAGGAACTGCTGCTTCGATTTGACGGCCTCGTTGGCGGTTTTTGTGGCATCCTCCGCAACTTGGGTGGCCGTTTCCGCGGTTCGGGTCGCGCTTTCAGCTTTGCCCTGTGCCAGTTCGGCGATGTCGGTGGCCAGTTCCGCAAAGACCCTAGCCTCGGTCAGCTCGGTTTCGATCTGTTTATGGACGCTGATATCCCTTGCCACGACCACCGCGCCGACCGCATTTCCCATGCCGTCGCGGTAGATCGAGCCGTTGAACAGCACCGGGGTCAGCACGCCGTCCAGCATGGTGAGTGGGTAGTCCTTTACAAAGCCCTTCGTGAAGATTTCATGGTAGATCCTGCGTTCCTTTTGGGGGTCCGAGAAGTATTCGCTGAAATCGGTGCCGATCGGTTCATTGCGCGTTTTTTCGGTGATTTTCATCATGGCCTCGTTCATGTCCATGATCTTGCCAGCGGTCGAAATGGTTGCCAGCGGGTCAAGGCTCGCCTCGATGAGGCTGCGGGTGTATTGCGAGACCAGTTTTTCGCGGCCCTCTTCTATGCGGTGGAGCATTTTTTCGCTTTCCGATAGGGCCAGTTGGGTCTTTCGGATGCCGGTAATATCGATCAAGGTGTTGATCGCGCCGGTCAATATCCCTTTTTCATCAAAAACCGGCTGCGGGCTTGGCAGCACATACCGCCTTTCTCCGTCGGGCCGCTCGATAATGATTTCTTGGCCAGCCACCATGCGCCCTTCTTTGAGCACCTGGGCCATCGGGCAGTCTTCGAGGGAAATGGGCGAGCCGTCAGGGCTGAAAAGTTTCCAGGAGCCGCACCACAGGTCCTTGCCAATCTCCGGTTCGCGGCCCCAAAGTTCGGCGGCCGCTTTGTTGTACAATTGGATGAAGCCCGCTTTGTCGCAGGTGTACACAGCCGTGGGGAGGCTCTGGATGAGGTCGGCGTAGCGTTTTTCGTTCTCTTTTGAGGCATCTTCCGCCAATTTGCTCTCATGGATCTCAAAGCCAACACCGATAAACCCGATGAATTCGCCATTGGGCAAAAAACGGGGGTTCGACTGCACCTTGAACCAGCGGTACTCGCCGTCGTGCCGCCTAATTCGGATGGCGGGCAGCGTGTATGCTTCGCGCTTTTCAAAAGCGGGAACGTACACGTCCATGATGGGCTGCACATCGTCCGGGTGGATGATGCCGTCCCATGCCCTGCCGAGGGCCTCCTCAAATGTTTGCCCCGTAAAATCCAGCCAATGCTTGTTCCAATAACTGATGGTGGCCTCCGGGGTTGGGTCGATGATGAAAAAATTCAGCGGCACATGGTCGGCCAGCGACTGGAACCGTTCCTCGCTTTCCCTTAACCGGAGCTCGTGC
>JANOQP010000147.1:0-11171 GCA_031414895.1 Saprospirales bacterium | reverse complement strand
ATAAACGACCTTCAAAACCCGCCCAACCCAACTGACTTCCGCCATGATATAAGCATGAAGATTTCGCAAAATGAATTTTCCATGGCAAAGCAAAAACCGATTCTCACGCTCCTTTTTGGGCTGATGCTGCCCTTTTTCGCCTTTTCGCAAGTTGAAAATGCCAAAAATGGCATTGACGACGACGGCGACGGCCTCATTGACTGCTTCGACCCGGACGTGGAATGCACAGGCGATTGCGCCGATTTTTTCTACCAAACCTGTCTCATCCCGTGTTCGTACCACCCGCCCTGCGACTCGATTTCGCTCGAAGTACAATGGGAAGGCACCGACGATGTGGGCGATTACCCCGTTTTGGTGGCCGGCGACATGGACGGCGACGGGATGCCCGAGGTGGTTGTGGCCGGCTCCAACCGCAATTTTTTGTCCATTTTGGACGGCTCGACGGGCATGGTGAAACATAAAATAACCATCAATTCGACCTTCGAGGGCGGAACGGCACCGGCCATAGGCGACGTGGACATGGACGGTTTTGCCGAAGTTTTCGTAGTGACGAAGGACCGGTTGTTGCGCTGCTTTTCGTTCAATCTGATTGAAAAATGGGTCGGCCCGCAGCAAGTTGGCTATGATATCGGCTACGAAACCCCGGTCGTGAACCTCGCCGACATGGACCAAAATGGCATCCCGGAAATCATTATCGGCAACCAAATTTTCTCCTCCATCAATGGAAATTTATTGGCCAGCGGCGGCAATTTGCTCTCGAAAGGCGAGCATCCGAAGCGTGCGGGCAAAAATTCCTTTTGCTCGATTGTTGCGATGGACGTGCTGCCCGATTCGTTCGGCCCGGACTGCGAAGGGCTCGAAATCGTGGCCGGAAACCAGGTTTTGACCGTCAATTTGGTCGCCGGGACGGTCAAAATGGCCGTTCAGGCCACCGGAAATTATACCGACGGCTACACGAGCCTCGCCGATTTTGACCAAGATGGCGACCTCGATGCCGTCGTTCAGGGGCAAAAAGGCACGATGAACACCTGTTTTGTCTGGGACCTAAAAACGGGGACGATCCTGCGCAGCTACCAATTGCTCAACAATTACATAGAGGGTGCGAGCCGGGTGAACGTCGGCAATTACGATGCCGACCCGGCGCCCGAGATCAGCTTTATCAGCCAACCGCGCATCTATTGCCTCGACAATAATTTTTCGCTGAAATGGAGCAAGCCGATCGTCGATTTCAGTGCCGTGACCTGTTCGAGCGTCTTTGATTTTTGCGGCGATGGCTCCGTCGACGTGGTCTATCGGAGCGGCACGAAACTCACGATTTTCGAGGGCTCGAACGGTGCGACAAAATGGGAGACCCCGTGCGCGAGCGCGACGCACATCGAAAGCCCGCTCATCCTCGACGTGGACAACGACGGCCAGACCGAGATCGTGACCACGCGCAACCACAACGGCAACTACAACGAGGGCCATGTCGTCGTTTATCAGTCGCTCAATTCGCCGGGCATCGCCAGTCGGAAGGTCTGGAACCAGCACGCCTATTTTGTCACGAACGTGAACGACGATTTGACCATCCCGCGCGTGCAGCAAAACCCAAATTTGGTGGGCGACAAGTTGATACTCAATGGTTTTATGAATCAATATTTTGATTATAGGATGCCCGCGCCGGATGCCGATTTAAAACTGAACAGCCTCATTTGTCGGGGCGACAGCCTCGAAATTTCGGTCAAGATCTGCAATTTGGGCCATAAAAAACTCCAACCGACCACGCTCATCACTTTTTACAAAGGCAACCCGACGACCTCCGCCGCGCCCGTTTTATGGCAGGTGCCGACCGGGTTTTCGCTCGGAAAGGACTCGTGCAAAATGGTGAAATGGACATTTCCGGCCATTTACAACGACTCGGTTTTTGTCGTGATAAACGATGACGGCTCGAAAAACAGGCCGTTCAAACTGACCTCCGATTTTCCCTCGACGACCGTTGGCGAGTGCGATTTCACCAATAATATCCTCGGTTTTTATCAACGATTGGTGCCGCCGCCGCTCAACTTGGGCAAGGACACGCTCGTTTGCGACAACGGCTCGACCGTTTTGAAGGCCGCCGGGCTCGATTATGTTTCGTGGCTCTGGCAGGACGGCTCGACCGCCCAGACCTTCTCGGCGAAAGACCCCGGCGGGCTGTTTTTTGTGGAAATAAGGGACGTTTGCGGTTTCGCGCAGCGCGATTCCATCCGCATCGCGGTGGACAGCGCAACCGTCGCGCAACTCGGCCCCGACCGCGAAGTTTGCCTCGGCGACACCATCCAAATCGGCGAACCCGGTTTTGACAATTACGTTTGGCTGCCGCAAAACTGGGCGGCCTGCGCGACCTGCCCAAAGACCAGTTTTAGCCCGACCGCGACCGGAAAAATCGTGCTGCAAACCGCCCTCAACAACGGTTGCACGAGCCGCGACACGCTCCTGGTGACCGTCCGCGACACGTTTTATATGAAACGCGACACGACCATTTGTTACGGCCAATCCGTCACCTTCAACGGCATAAAAATCGAGCCTGACAAGTTCGGGATTTTCCCTTTTCAGAGCGAATTTGGGTGCGACTCGACCATTCGGCTTGAAGTAATCGGGACGATAGTTGGGACCTACAATTTGAAGCTCGATTCGTCGGTCTGCCTCGGCAACCCGTTGATTATCAACGGAATAAACATCGCACCGACCGCCAATCATGTGTTCAAACTAAAAACATATCTCGGTTGCGACTCGGTCGTGACGATCCGAAACGTGCCGCTCGACACTTTTTGGACAGCGGAAGACCGCGTCATTTGCGCGGGCGAAACGAGCAATATTTTTGGGCAAAACATTGGCGTGAGCGGCACCTATCAGATGGTTTTTTCCGCTGAAAATGGTTGTGATTCGACGCACCTTGTCCATCTTGTGGTGCTGCCGCCGATTACGATAAATTTCGCGAGCGAAAACTCCTGTCCGCAGGAGGCTACGGGCGTTTTGACCGTTTCGGCGACCAGTTCGATGCCGCCTTTTTCGTACAATTGGGCATGGCCGCTGGCCGATAATTCAGCCGTTTTGGAAAATATCCCCGCCGGAAATTACCCCGTTACCGTGACCGATGCGGACGGTTGCACGGCGGTATCGAGCGGAAATGTGGCTGCATTTCCCGAAATATTTTTCGCCGTCGAAGCGACCGATCCGAGTTGCCATCAGGAGAAAAACGGCCAGATTTTGGTAAAAACCGCCGACCCCACGGTCATTTGGTCGCTCAACGGCGATGCTTTTGGGCAGGACACGCTCATCACGAATTTGCCCGCCGGCAATTTTACGGTCACGGCGCAGGACGTTTTCGGCTGCACGGCCACCGAGACCGCTTTTTTGACCGACCCGCCGGAGCTTTTGGTGAAATTACCGGACGATAATTTGCTGAAAATGGGCGATTCGCTCGCCCTCGAAATCCAGACGACCAGCCCCGATCCGCTCAAATACAATTGGCAACCGCCCCTTTGGTTGAGCTGCCTCGATTGCCCCGGACCCATCGCCCGCCCGTTCGCGACAGTCCGGTGGACGCTCCAAATCACCGACTCAAAAGGCTGCACCGCGACCGACCAAATGTTGTTGGAAATTGATCAAAACCCGGACATATTTTTCTCCAACGTATTGAAAATCAACGCAGAACGCGACAACGATAAATTTCAGGTATTCACCGGGCCGCAGGTCGGGCGCATCCAATGGGTACGAATTTTCGACCGCTGGGGCGGGCAGGTTTATGAGGCAAAGGACATCGCGCCGGGCGTGAACACCGTTTTTTGGGACGGCAGGTCGCGCGGCAAAACGGTCGCCTCGGCGGTCTATGTCATCGCCGCGCGGCTCGAACTGGTGGACGGGAAAGTGGTGGAGGTGAAGGGGGATTTGACCGTGGTCCGATAGCTTGTGAACGTCCCAAACATTCCGACTGGTCAAACCCTTTTTCTTTCCTCAAAAACCGCCTCAAAAATCACCGAAAACAACATCACCGACGCGCACCCAATGGGGTTCCACCAGAGGAAGGCGACCGTGTCGGCAAACCAAAGCGAGCCGATAATGGCCGCTGTCACGAGCGATGCATAAAAGACCGCCCGCCCGCCAATTTTTTTCAGGAAAAACCCGGTGACGAAAATGCCGAGGATGGTGCCGTAAAACAGCGAGCCGACTTTGTTCACCTGCTGGATCAGGTTTTCGGGCAGCGTGGCGAATGTGGCAAAAAGCATGATGAAGATCCCCCAGCCGAGCATCGCCCATTTTGAGGCCGCCAAATAATGCTGGTCGTCGCGGCCCGGGGCGAGCGAGCGGCGGTAGATATCCGAGACGGTCGTCGTGGCGAGCGCGTTCAGTTCAGAGGAGGTTGTGCTCCAAGAGGCACAAAAAATGACCGCCAACATTAGCCCGACCAACCCGACGGGGAGGTAGTTCATCACAAAATTGAGGAAGATATAATCGGTGTCGCCGGGTGCGCCGGGGATGTTTTTTTTGATGAGTGCCGTTGCCTCGTTTTTTAAGTCAACATCTTGGTTTTCAATGAGTTGCATTTCTTTTTGCCAATGCTCGACGGCCCCTTCATCGCCCGATTTGGTGGCCGAGGCGAGGCCGGAAAGCATCGGTTTTTTCAACAAAAAAAGGCTGTCGTGCCGGTTTTCGAGGGCCCGCATTTCGGTATCGGCCGCGCCGGAAAGTTTGGCACGGTTGCTCTCGTTGAAATGCAGCGGTGACTTGTTGAACTGAAAAAAAACAAAAACCATGAGCCCGACCGAGAGCACCAAAAATTGCATCGGCACTTTCACGAGGCCGTTGAAAAGGAGGCCGAGGCGGCTCTCGTTGAGCGTTTTGCCGGACAAATAACGCCCGACCTGTGATTGGTCGGTTCCGAAATAACTCAAAAAGAGAAAAGTCCCGCCGAGGATGCCCGTCCAAAAATTGTATCGGTCCTTGAGGTCAAACTCAAAATTGACGGCGTTCGTTTTGCCCAATTTTCCTGCAACATGGTAAGCATCAGGCAACGAGATTTCGGGCGGCAACTGGTTCAAAATGACAAAAAACGCGACCACCAGGCCCCCGAGCATGATCGTCATTTGAAGTTCCTGGGTTTTTGAGACCGCCGCAGAACCGCCGAACATGGTATAAACGATGACGAAAATGGCCATGAAAAAATTCGTCAAACCGAGCGGCCAGCCGAGCATGGCCGATAGGATCAGGCTCGGCGCGTAAATGGTGATGGCCGCCGCTATGCCCCGTTGGGCCAAAAAAAGCGAGGCCGTCACCGTCCGCATTCGCAGGTCGAAGCGGTTTTCGAGGAATTCGTAGGCCGTGAAAACTTTCAATTTATAATAAATCGGCAGCACAAAGACCGCTATCAGCACCATCGCGATGGGCATCCCGAAGTAAAATTGGACGAAACGCAGCCCATCCGTGTAGGCTTGCCCGGGCGTGGAAAGGAAGGTGATCGCGCTCGCCTGCGTCGCCATGATGCTCAAACCGATGGTCCACCAGCGGAGTTGGTGGCCGCCAGTGAGGAAATTTTCGGTGTTTTCCTCGCCGCGCGATTTGTAGAGCCCGTAAAAGGTGATGGCCGCGAGCGTAGTGACGAGTACCGCCCAATCTATCCAACTCATTGATTGTCAATATTTTAGGAAGTAATAATTGTTTTTTGTTGGCGAAAGAACGGGATAAATAGTGGGTTTTGTGGGATTGTTTTGTCCACAAAAACCCATTGGCTGGGTCACTGCCCTGCTGTTTCGCCCGACAAACAGCACGTTCACACAAAAAAAATGTGGTGAATTTTCATCGAAAAAAAACCATGGTTCGTGCCCAAATTTCCACCTTTCCGAAAAAATTTAAAGATGAAAAAATGGATCATACCCATCCTCGCCGCTCTGCTTTTCGCATCGGCCTGTCGGCAAAACGAGACCAGGACCGAGGCCGCTGTCGCGAAAAACAATGCAGAACTGGCCGCCATTTTCGAGGCATATTATAATGAGAACGCGCAGCTTTTCCCGATGATGGCGACCGTGAACGGCGACAACCGCTTCAACGACCGCTTGCCGAATGACGGGACGCGGGCCTTTCGCGATTCGCTTGGCAGGTTTTACCGGAAATTTCAACAAAAAATAGCCGGATTCGACCGGACAAAACTTTCCCCGGACGACCAGACGAGCCACGATGTTTTCATATACGAAATGGGCATCAGCTTCGAAAAACTGGCCTTCCCGGCTTGGCAGATCCCGGCCACGCAGTTCGATGGGCTGCATTTGGTGCTCGGCCAGTTCGGTTCGGGCGAGGGTGCGCAACCTTTCAAAACAGTAAAAGATTACGAAAATTGGCTCGCCCGCTGCGCCAGTTTTCCGGCATGGGCCGACACGGCGATCGCCAATTATCGGCTCGGCATGGCCTCCGGTTGGACGATGCCGAGGGCCTGCGCGGTGAAAATGCTGCCGCAATGCCGCGACCTCGCGCAAAAAAACGTGCAACAAAACCTGTTTTTCGGGCCGATAAAAAGGATGCCCGATGGTTTTTCAAAAGCCGAAAAGGCGCGACTGACGACGGCTTTTTCGGAAATGATTGCCCAAAAATTGACCCCTGCGTTCGGCCGGATGGCCGATTTTTTGGAAAAAGAATACGTCCCGAATGCCCGCACGACGAGCGGTTTGGGCGCGATGCCCGCCTTCGCGAACTATCCGGGCGGCGATAAATTTTACGATTGGTGCATCCGATATTGGACGACCGTGCGCGGAAAAACGCCCGACCAGATTTTTGAAACGGGCAAAACCGAGGTCGCGCGGATCCGGACGGAAATGGAAAGGGTGAAGGAAAGTACCCGTTTTAAGGGCGATTTGGCCGCGTTTTTTGAGTTTTTGAAAACGGACAAACAATTTATGCCCTTCAAAAATGCGGACGAGGTGCTGGACAGTTTCCGCCGGATCAACAAGATCATCGAACCGAACGTGGCCAAAATGTTCAGTTTGAAACCCAAAAGTCCTTTCGAAATCCGTCGGACAGAGGCGTTTCGCGAAGCATCGGCCAGCGCGGAATACACACAGGGCACGCCCGACGGGACGCGGCCCGGCATTTTTTACGTCCCCGTGCCGGACGCGACGAAATTTTCGACGACGAGCGGCATGGAATCACTGTTTTTGCACGAGGCGATCCCGGGCCACCATTTTCAGGTGATGCTGCAAATGGAGGACGAGTCGCTGCCAAAGTTCCGGCGATTTTCGTGGTACGGCGCGTACGGCGAGGGCTGGGCGCTCTACACCGAATCGCTCGGAAAAGAGCTCGGCCTCTACACAAATCCTTATCAATACATGGGTGCGCTCGGCGATGAGATCCACCGGGCCATCCGCCTCGTCGTGGATGTGGGCCTGCACGCGAAAGGCTGGACGCGCGAGGAGGCCATCAAATATTCGCTCGAAAACGAGCCGATGACAGAGGCCGGGACCATAGCCGAAATCGAACGGTATATGGCCGCCCCGGCGCAGGCCCTGAGCTACAAAACCGGCTCGATGCGGCTGCGCGAACTGCGGGCGAAATATGAAAAAGAGTTGGGTGCGCGGTTCAAATTGGCCGATTTTCATGACGAGATCCTGCGCGGCGGTTGCTTGCCACTCGAAGTTTTGGACACAAAAATGGCTCGCTGGGCGAAGTGATTTTTTAAACTTTCGACAAAAAATGAAGGAAATAAAAGACAATTTCTCGCTCCAAGCGGCTGCTTACGCGCAATTCCGGCCCGTTTTCCCGAAGGAGCTTTTTGATTTTTTATTGGAAAAAACGGAGGGCCGCGCCGCCGTTTGGGATGTCGGCACGGGCAATGGACAGGTCGCGAACGTGCTGGCCGATCATTTTGAAAAAGTCGTCGCGACCGACATCAGCGAGGCCCAACTTGCCCTCGCCGCCCGCCGCGAAAACATCGAATATCGCCTCGAACGCGCCGAAAAAACCGCCTCGTTCGATGGTTTTTTTGACCTGATCACCGTCGGACAGGCCATCCATTGGTTTGACCACAATGCTTTTTATGCCGAAGTCCGGCGCGTCGCGAAGCCGGGGGCGACGGTCGCGGTGTTCGGCTACGAGCTGCCTGATTTTGTTTTGGGGGAAATAAACGACCGCCTTTTTGAATTTTACCGCTGCACTTTGGACGGTTTTTGGGAGCCGGAGCGGCGGTTTATCGATGAAAAATACGACACGCTGCCCTTCCCTTTTGAACAAATCGAGACCCCGCGTTTCAGCATGTTCAACAAATTTCAGCGGCACGAATTTGAGGGCTATTTGTCGAGCTGGTCGGCGGTCAAAAAATTTGAAAAGGCGCGCGGTTTCAACCCAGTCCCCAATTTCATGCTCGACCTCGAGGATATTTGGGGCGAATTTGAGGGCCAAAAAGCGAGCACGCCCGTCATTTTTCGCATCGGACACACATGAATTTTCACTTGACCGCCCCCAAGATCAGGTTCCAAAGTTTTTCAAAAGGAATGATTTCCATTTCCGTCAATTTGCCCCGGTAATAAAAAGGCGTTTCGACGAGGCGGTTGTAATATTTATCGACCGTCGTCAGTTCCGCGACCTGAAATTCGGCCTTCGCAAGCTGTTGTAACAAGCGGATAAAGGCAATCACGCGGTGGTATTCCTCCGGTTTGAGTTGGCGGTTCGCGTAGTTTTTGAGCCGGTCGATGCGCTCAGTGACGGCGGACTCGTTGTTTTTTTCGAGGTAAAAAAGGATCTGCGCGATGACCAAATGGACGGTGAAAATGCGCTGGTCCTTTGGGTAAAGCACCGGGTCGTTGAGGAATTTCGCGCTGCGAAAACACCCTTTTCGCTTCGCCGCCGCCGCCGCCGCTGCATTTCCGGGCATCGATTCGAGCAGATATTCGATATAAACCTCGTAAATGTTCCACTTTTCGCGCTCCGAGCTGTGCAGTTTTTTGAACTTCGGCTGCCCGATTGCCCGCTGGAAAATCGCATAGGCGTTCAAATAATTGTCGGAGTGCAGTGCCAAAAGCAGGTAAAGTTCCATGAACGTGAACCACATTTCGGAGCCCTCCTCGAAACGGATAAGTGCTTTTTCGGCCTCGATCTTGCCGTTTTTGTAGTCCTGTAAATGCAGGTAGGCCGACATTTTTTTCAACTGGAAGATCTCCAATTTCTCCTCTTGCCAGTAGGCCGGGTTGGCCTCCATGTACGCCTCGGCGCGTTCGCAAACCTCCAACATCGACTGAAAATCGAAGGTCATCTCGTATTTATAGGCCCAAACGAGGTACATATTGTACATCACGACGGGCGAATCGTAGATCTCCGAGAGGCTCACGAGCGCGTCGCAATAGGTCTCCATTTTTTCGCGCAGCTCGCGGGTCTTGATCGGCGACTCGTGGTAGTGCATCGTGACGCGCTGGTAAAGTTCCTCCGAGCGGATCTCTGCGTCGAGGACGTTCGAGTACTCTTTTATGTGGCCGTCGTATTCCTCAAAACTTTTTTCGTCGCCCTCTTTCGCTGCCCATGCCCGCAAAATGCGCGAACAATTGACGATAATATCCGCAAAACGGAACTTCAAGCCCGTCGCCAAAATGCTCGCGGCGAGGTCGGCGGCGGTCATTTCGGCACCGTTTGCGAGCAAGATCTTGACGAGCGTCCAGTCTTTGTTGCACGAATAATAGGCGCGCTCGTAGTTCGCCGCGCTCGGCACATTGACATCGAGGAAAAAAAGCGTGTTGAGCAGCCGCTTGCGGAACCGGCTTTTGAGCTGCCGGTATTTGTCGTCCGTCGGGCTGCAAGCGTAGAGCAACGTCGCCGCGTCGCGGTCGTTGCGGAGCTTGCCCGTCATCAGGGCCTCGTAAAATTCGTTGAATTTGCTGTTCTTTGTCCGAAGCGCGGCATCGTCGAAAATTTCAATTTTGCGGACTTTTTTCTTTGTGACGATGCGGGAAATCTCGATCAGGTTCTTCATTTAGACACCTCTGTAAGTTTTGAAATGGAAAATCCGGGGGAATAAAATCGGACAAATCTAGTGGAAACCCGTAGAAAAAAACTGTCACGGTTTTTCGCCCCAACTTGACTGCGAAAAATTGTGCCAGCATCGCGCCGGGCAATGTTCCATCGCCAATTATTTGGCAAAAAAATTGACTGAATGCTCCCGGAGCGTTCATTTTTTTATCTAAAAAGCAAATTATGCCATTCCATGCGACCCCAATTGCGGGGCTGATTATTTTCGAACCGCGCGTCTGGCCCGATGGCCGGGGCTATTTTTACGAAAGCTACAACCGGCAGGTTTTTCACGAAGCGGGTGTCACAACCGAGTTTGTGCAGGACAACCAGGCGCGCTCGACCTACGGCGTTTTACGCGGCCTGCACTATCAGGTCGGCGGCGCGGCGCAGGCCAAATTGGTTCGCGCAATCGAGGGTGAGGTCTTGGATGTCGTGGTGGATCTGCGGCCCGGGTCGGCCACTTTTGGGCGATGGTTTTCGGTGCGTTTGAGCGCGGAGAACAAGTTGCAGCTTTTCGTGCCGCGCGGTTTAGCCCACGGCTATGTCGTGCTTTCAGCGACGGCGGAATTTGCCTATAAATGCGACAATTTTTATTCAAAAGCCAATGAGGGCGGCCTCATTTTCAACGACCCCGCGCTCGCGATTGACTGGGAAATTGATTTGAAGGATGCTGTTTTGTCCGAAAAGGACACGCTTTTGCCCGTTTTTGGGGCGCACCGAACAGAGTGAATTTTTCTAAAAACGCGCCGTCAAGCCGATGGAAATCCCGCCCCCGCTCTGGTAAAAATCCCGGTGCGAAAGATTTCGGCTCGTTTGCGCTTGAACCTGCAATTTGATCGGGTCCCAGCCGGCCCGCAACGTCAAAGCGGGCTCAAAAAGGAAGCTTGATGACTGGTCCTTCAATTTGGCAATTTCGTCCAATCCTTCGTTCTTCAAATTGCCCTGCACGCCTGAAAAGTGCAAATTGGACACCCTCACCGAAAATATTGCCTCAAAATATTTGCCCGAATACCCGATAGCGGGCTGAATGCCCAAACGGATAAGTGAGGCTTTGATATCGCCAAAATACGTGGCCGGGTCAATTACCGTTCCCGTGCTGTCCACCGAGCCGGGATTGTTGAAATGGTTTTCCATCCGCCCGCCCGCAAAGAGGCCGTAGCCCTCAAACC
>JANOQP010000146.1:0-1727 GCA_031414895.1 Saprospirales bacterium | reverse complement strand
AACGAGAAACTTTTCAACTATTCCGACCGCGACGAATATCAGCGGGTCATCCTCCGGGCATCGGGCGACGACAATTTCCCGGGCAATTTCCTGCCGCAGCACAAAGGTTGCGCCCATATCCGCGACGAGTACACACAGGCGATTGCCAAACTCGGCGGGCTGAAACTCGACGTGCGGGCCTCGGAGCGGATTGTTGTGTTTTTGAACGGCGAATATTGGGGCGTTTATGGCCTCCGCGAATATCCCGACGACTCCGATTACACCGAGTATTACTACGACCAGGACAAGTACAATATCCAGGTCCTCGAAACTTGGGGCGACACCTGGGCAGAATATGGCGGCGACCAGGCCTTTGAGGATTGGGGTGCGCTGCGCAAGTTCATCACCCAAAACGATATGAGCGAGCCGGTCAATTATGAAAAAGTGACCGACCAGCTCAACGTGACCTCGATGTGCGACTATTTTATCTGCGGCCTCAATTTTGTCGCCTCCGATTGGATCAACTACAACACGGCTTGGTGGCGCGGCCTCGACCCCAACGGGCAGCACAAAAAATGGGGCTATCTCCTCTGGGATTTTGATGCCGTTTTTGATTATTATATCAATTATTCGGGCGTTCCGAACACCGACACGGATGCCGCGCCCTGCGATATCGAGGCCATTTCGGACTATTGCCAGAACGGATTTTGGGACGGCCAGCAGAACGACACCTGCCAATGGGTCGTCTGGCAGGGCGATTCGATCTATTATTGTCAGCGCGTGGACGGCAAGCACGACGTGCTTTTTTTGAAATTGCAGAACGAAAACCCTGATTTTCAGCAGCTCTATTATTCGCGCCGCGCCGACCTCGACAACACGGTCTTCAATTGCGACAACATGCTCCACGTCCTCGACAGCATGGTGGCCGTGATCGACCCGGAAATGACGCGGCACACCCAACGTTGGGGCGGCACGAAGACAAAATGGCTGGCAAACGTCAAGCTGATGCGCGAATTTATTGAGGAACGGTGCACGCTCCTCGATGAGGGCATGGTCGATTGCTATTCGCTCAACGGGCCATATCCGCTCACCCTGAACGTCGAACCGGCAGGCGCGGGCGAGATTGATTTCAACACGTTGAGCCTCAAAACCTTCCCGTGGTCGGGCAATTATTATGGCGGGATGCAGCAAAAAATGGAGGCCAAACCGAACGCGGGCTGGATGTTCAGCCATTGGGAAACCAAAAACCCGACCGCCGTCATCTCGCCCACCCCGATGGACGCGAAGGCCCTCCTCGATTTCAACCAACCGGACACGCTGACCGCCGTTTTCCTCCCCGTCTCGGCCACGGGCGAGGCGAAAAACCCGCTCGGCCTCCGCGTTTTCCCGACCATTTCGAAGGACGGCAACTGCACGGCGGATTTCACGCTGAAAAATGCCGCGCCCATCCAAGTGCGGCTCGTTTCGGCCCTCGGCCAATTGGTCGCACAGCAGCCCGAACAGGACGGTTTTGCCGGAAAAAATCAGGTTTCACTCGATTTTTCGGCAAAAGACCTGCCTTCTGGGACCTATTTTGTGGAAATCTCGGCGGGCAATTTGCGGTCGGTCGCGAAATTGACCGTGGTCGATTGAGCCAAGTTTTTATTTTTTCGTAACTGTTTAGGACGAGCCTGTACCGGTCGGCTTTAGCCGCCGATTTTGCACTTCTTTGGAGATTTATCGCCAAATAAACAATCCTGAATCGACGA
>JANOQP010000145.1:0-4582 GCA_031414895.1 Saprospirales bacterium | reverse complement strand
AAACGACCCGGCTCTCGCCCGAACAAATTTCACTTCTTTTGAGGCTCAAAACGGATTGCCAAAAATTCCTAAAACTCGCCTAACTCATTGAACATGAACGATTTATCAAAGAAAAAAATCACCGTCGCCTCCCTCCTAATCGCCCTCGGCATCATTTATGGCGACATCGGCACGTCGCCGCTCTATGTGATGAAGGCCATTATCGGCACGAAGGAAATCTCCGAACTGCTTGTCTATGGCGGCATCTCGTGCGTGTTTTGGACGCTCGTTTTTCAGACCACTTTTAAGTACATCACCCTAACCCTCACGGCGGACAACCACGGCGAGGGCGGCATTTTTTCGCTCTACGCGCTCGTGCGGCGGTACGGAAAAGGGCTGGTTTTTTCGGCGATGGTCGGCGCGGCCACGTTGCTCGCCGACGGCATGATCACCCCGGCCATTTCGGTCGCCTCGGCGGTCGAGGGCCTCGAAAAACTGGTGCCGCACCTGCCGACGGTGCCGATCGTTATCGTGATCCTATCGGGCATTTTCTTTTTTCAAAGGTTCGGGACGCAGGCCGTCGGCAAGGCATTCGGGCCTGTTATGGCCGTCTGGTTCGCGATGCTCTTGGGTCTTGGCTTGGTCGAAATCGCGCATTACCCGGACATCGTAAAGGCATTGAGCCCGCACTATGCGGTCCAACTTTTGACCCAATATCCACAGGGTTTTTGGCTCCTGGGCGCGGTTTTCCTATGCACAACGGGGGCGGAGGCGCTCTATTCGGACCTCGGCCATTGCGGAAAATGGAACATCCGCTATACCTGGATCTTCGTCAAGATTGCGCTCGTCGTCAATTATTTGGGCCAGGCGGCCTGGCTCCTGCATGACGGCGGCAACCTGTTGGCCGGGCGCAACCCGTTCTTCGAGATCATGCCGCCGTGGTTTTTGTTGTCGGGCATCATCATCTCTACGATGGCGGCGATCATCGCGTCGCAGGCCCTCATCAGCGGTTCGTACACGCTGATCAGCGAGGCGATGTCGCTCAATTTTTGGCCCCGCGTCGGCGTACGCCAACCGACCGACATGAAAGGCCAGATCTATATCCCGTCGATCAACATCCTGCTCTGGCTCGGCGGCGTGGCCGTGATGCTTTATTTCCAGAACTCGGAACACATGGAAGCGGCCTACGGCCTCGCGATCACGCTGGCCATGATGATGACCACCATTTTGCTCTCCTATTATTTGTACCGGGTGAAAAAGTGGAAATTCTGGCTCGTCGGCGCGGTGACGACCATCTTTGTGGTGATCGAGGGAGCGTTTTTTGTGGCCAATTTGAAGAAATTCCCGGATGGGGGTTTCGTCACGCTGATCATCGCGGGGGCCATTTTCGTGGTGATGTACACCTGGTTTTTTGCGCGGAAGATCAACAACCGTTTCGTCCGTTTCGTCGATTTGAACACCTATTTACCGAAGCTCGCCGAGCTCAGCATCGATGATGACATCCCGAAGTTCAGCACCCACCTCATCTATTTGACGAAGGCCGACCTCGGCCACAACATCGAGGAAAAAGTGGTGAAGTCCATTTTTTCAAAAAAACCGAAACGCGCCGATGTCTATTGGTTTCTCCACCTCAACCGGACGGACAGCCCGTACACGCTCGATTATGACGTAAAGGAACTGCTCGACGACAAGGTGATCCGGGTGGATATCAACCTCGGCTTCCGGGTGCAGCCCCGGACGGAGCTTTTTTTCAAAAAGATCGTGCAGGACCTTGTGAAAAACCGCGAACTGAACCTCCATATCCGCCCCGACGGCTCAACGAAATACAACCCGGAGCCGGACTTCAAATTTGTCGTGCTGGAAAAATTCCTCTCGGTCGAAAATGAGTTCACCCTCCGCGACGGCCTGCTCCTCAACGGCTATTTTTTCCTGAAAAAACTGGGGCTCAGCGACGAAAAAGCATTCGGGCTTGACCGCTCGGATATCGTTATCGAGGATGCGCCGCTGGTCTATCAACCGCTCGAAAAGGTGGATTTGCGACGGCATAAAAGTTGACCCTTTTTTAAAATTTCATCCATTCAACAAGCCCGGATTTTTCAAATTGGCCAATTTCTGGCCTTGCCATCGGCTTGCCCAAAATCCATTTTTACACTAAATGCAACCACCACAACATGAAAAAGGCACTTTTTTTTATTGCAATGACCTTTTCAGGCCGATTGATTGCGCAAAACAGCCCGCAGCCTGCGGGCAAAGGCGGCGTGACCTCCCAGACCGGTTTCACTTCGACCGCGCCCGACCCAAACTGGCGACCGGATCTCGTGAAAGCGGAGGACCGGATTATTTTCGCGCTGCTTTTTAGGCTTTAAAAATTACCATCAGACGCGCAGGGGTGCTGTTGCAAAGCGGTTTTGGGTCAAAATTTGTTCATTTGCGGGCTGGTCGGCGTTCGGCCAGCTTTCAGCAAAACGAACAGACCATGCACAAACCGCTGATCATCGGCACCCTTTTGTTTTTTTTCGGGAAAATTTCGGCGCAGCGCGACAGCTCCACAACGCTCACCTTTTCAGGTTTTACGGACATCTATTTTGCCACCGAATTTGATGAAAAAACGACCCACGAGCGGCCCGGTTTTTTGTACAACCACCGCAGGGTCAATGAGGTAAATGTCAACCTGGCATTTTTGAAGGCCCAGTTTTCGTCGAAAAAAAGCCGGGCCAACATTGCATTGATGACGGGAAATTATGCCCAGCACAACCTCGCCGCCGAGCCGGTTGCGAACCGGTTTTTGTTCGAGGCAAACGCGGGCATCCGTCTCTCAAAATCCAAAAATATTTGGCTCGATGCGGGTGTTTTGCCGTCCCATATCGGTTTTGAAAGCGCCATTTCAACCGATTGTGCGACCCTAACCCGGAGCCTCGTGGCCGAAAACTCGCCCTATTTTGGCACTGGCGCGAAATTGAGCTGGGCCAGCCGGTCCGAAAAATGGGCCGTTGCTGCGCTCGTTTTGAACGGTTGGCAGCGCATCCAGCGGCCCGACGGGTTCAACCGGCCCGCTTTTGGGGCACAGGTTTTTTATAAAACTGGCCAAAATTGGTCGCTCAACTATTCCAATTTCATTGGCTCCGACCGACCGGACAGCCTTTCCGCGTGGCGGGCCTACCATAATTTTTACGCCATTTCGGATCCCGAAAAAAGCTGGCAGATCACCGCAGGGCTAGACTTCGGCTTCGACGAAAAACCAGACGGACGGCGCGGAAATTGGTTTGCCCCGGTCATCATTTTGAGGAAAAACCTGGCCGCCAACTGGAAAACCGCCCTGCGCGCCGAGTATTTTTTGGACAAAAACCAAACGCTCATCGCGACGGGGACACCGAACGGCTTTCGCGTGGCCGGGCTTTCGGCAAACCTCGATTGGGCCGTTTCCGAAAATGCGCTCCTCCGGGTCGAGGGCCGTTTCCTTTCTTCAAAAGACAAAATTTTTGAGCAGAACGGCCTCCCGGCAAACTCGAACCCGGCGGCCACGGCATCGCTGGCCGTCCGGTTTTAGGAGGCCCTAAAAAGTCGCCCAACGTGCAAGCGATTGAAAATCAACGATTTAGGGGAAATTATTTTCAAAATAATCCTTCCTTCGCGTCGGAATTTTCCACTGAAACAATTCAATTTTTTACCAAAATGAAACCCACCTTTCTTTTTGCGGCGCTCGCCGCAATGGCCCTTTTCGCATGCAAAAACGAAAACCGCACGCAATCGATGCCCGCAAACGCGCCGCTCGAATGGCAGATGATGAAAATGCAGGAAAAAATCTGCCTCTCGCCAAAGGACACCGACCGCTGCGGCTCGGTGACAATCAACTTGCCCGTCGCGGCGGGCGGCAATTTTCCGGCCATCACCTCGGCCATCAACGACACTTTGAAAAAACACGCCCTCGCCACCCTCAACATCGGCGACGGGAAACCGGCCACTACGATTGAGGCCGGGGCGAAGGCTTTCATGGACGAGTACGAAAAATTTACGAAGGAAAACAGTGATTTTCCGGGCGGCTACGCAGTGGACATCGCCGGGAAGCCCATTTTTAATTCCTCCAAAATAGCCTCGGTGGAGGTATCGAACTACCTGTTCACAGGCGGTGCGCACCCAAGCCATTGGACGGATTTGCAGAGTTTCGACCGGAAAACGGGCAAAAGCTTGACCGCTGCCGACCTTTTCACCGACCCGGCAGCCGTTGCCAAACTGCTCGAAAAGCCTTTTTGCGAAGCGAAAAAAGATGAAAAAGGGGCTGTCCCCACGCTCACCGAGCTGGTTTTTGAGGGCACAAAGTTTGGCCTCCCGCAGAACATGGCCGTCGTTGCCGAAGGTGTCCGTTTTTATTACAACCCTTACGAAATGACGGCCTACGCGGTCGGCGATTTCGACCTGCTTTTGACGTGGGCGCAATTGGGGACATTGGCCAAAAAGGGGGATTTCCTTGATTAGAGTTGCTGCTGATAAACCTAAATCAGTCCCCGCGATTTCAGTTGGGCATATTAGGCTTGTCGCGACGGCGGCAATCGTTGTCCCAATTTCATCACCGGTACACGCGACTTCGCCCGCCGCGCCCGCGCCC
>JANOQP010000144.1:0-3429 GCA_031414895.1 Saprospirales bacterium | reverse complement strand
CAAACCTTCGACGGTTTCCTGCAAACTTTTCGCCTGCTCGACCGTCGCCCTTTTTGCCCAAATGCCCATCGGCGGCGACACCCTTTTTGGGAATGAATGGATCAAATATGACAACCCGTATTTTAAGATAAAAGTGGCCGAGGACGGCATCTATCGTATCCCGCAAACGGCCGTCGCGGCGGCGAATATCGGGGCGCCGGGCAGCCAGTTCCAGCTTTTTCACGAGGGGCGCGAGGTCGCCATTTTTGTCTCGACCGACGGAGCTTTTGGCGGATCGGATTTCATCGAATTTTATGGCGAAAAAAACCGCGCCGCCCTCGACGAGCACCTTTTTACCGACAAAACGTCGATGCTCAACCGCGAATACAGCATTTACAGCGACACGTCGGCCTATTTTTTGACGTGGACGACGACCGGGCTGCCGTTACGGATGCAAAATGTGGCCAACGATTTGGCCAATCTGCCCACCGCCGAGGGCCATGTTTTGACGACCTCGACGCTGGTCTTTTCGGAAAATTATTCCAAAAAAAGGTTGAACACCGAAAACCTGACCAACAGCATTTTTGAGGCCGAGGGCTGGGGCAGCCCGTTTTTGAGCACCGGCGGATTGACCGAAATTGCTGTCCCGACCCCGAACGCCGCGAACGACGGCCCCGATGCCGCCATCGCGTCCAACTATTTGACCGACCTCGGCGGCCATCAAATCGGGATCTCGGTGAACGGCAATCTTGTGGCCGGGGATTCAACCGGGGGCAGTTCCGTCCGCGCTTTTTTGCACGACATCCCGGCAGCGGAAATGACCGCTACGACGACAGTTAAATTGCAGGGCGGCCCTGCCAATGTCCTCGACCGGACGAGTGTCGGCGCGGCCTCGGTGAACTATTCGCACACAATGGATTTTGAGGGAAAAAACCGTTTTTCATTCCAAATCGATGGCACGGCGGGCGGAAAAAAACACCTTTCGATCAGCGGTTTCAATGCCAACGGGGGCGATGCGGTTTTGTACGATTTCACCCAAAACAAAAGGATTTTGGGCGGAAAATCGGGCGGTTTTGTCAAATTTGGTTTTGAAACCGCGCCCGGCCAACCGACGAGGGCCATCGTTTTCAATTCAAGTTTGGCGGTAAAATCGGTGGCCATACTCGTTCCCGTTACTTTCAAGAACCTGAAAAACGCGAATGCGGAATTTGTCATCGTCACCACAAAAAAACTTTTCTCCGACCCCGCCGACCCGACCGGGACGAACTGGCCACAGGCCCATGTCAATTATCGCGCATCGGTCGCGGGCGGTTCCTTTTCAACACTTTTGGTTGATGCGCAGGACGTTTATGACCAGTTTGGTTGGGGCATCGGCGGCCATGCGCAGGGGATGCGGAACTTCTTTTTTTACATGAAAAAAAATTGGCCGGCGGCAAAGCACGTCCTGTTCATCGGCAAGCCGAGGGAGCTTCGGGACAGCCGGACATCGGCGCAAATCGCCAACCTCGGCGCAAGTTTTAACCTGCCGACCTGCGGTTTCCCGTCGTCCGACAACCTTTTTGTGATGAAAAACGGGTCGCTCGTGCCGCATTTGAGCATCGGACGAGTCGCGGCGCGGACGGGGCTCGACGTGAAAAACTACCTCGACAAGCTCATCGAATACGAGGCCCCGGACACCGACCCGCAGACCATTGCCGGGCAGTTTTGGAAGAAAAACGTGATGCACCTTTCCGGCGGCGACCCGTCCGTTTTGAACGACCTGCGCGGCTACATGGGCGATTTTGAGGAGATCTTGGAGACCTCGAAAATGGGCGCGGTGGTCACCACTTTTTCAAAAACAAGCACCGACCCGATCCAAACTTCGCCAGCCGTCGGGATGCTCGATATGTTCAAAAAAGGCGTTTCGCTGTTCAATGTGATCGGCCACAGCAACCCGTTTGGCTTTGATTCCTATATAGAAGAGCCTCAAAACTGGGAAAACCCGGGCAAATACCCGGTCATGCTCGGTTACGGCTGTTTTTCTGGGCAATGCGTCGGCGGCGGGATGTCGCTCGGCGAAAAGGTCACGCTTTCGCCCCAACGGGGGGGCATCGGCTATTTTGCGACGACCGGTTTTGGCTATTTGAACCAACTTCACACGGTCGGCCTGACCTATTTTGACACGCTCGGCAACAGCGCGTACAACAAATCGCTCGGCGAGATTTGGCAAAAAACCGCGACCAAACTGGCCCGCCCGATCAACGAAACGGGCATCAACCAGCTTTTGCAACAATGGTTTTATCAAGGCGACCCGGCAGTCGTTTTGAACCCGTTCGCTGGGCCGGATTATGTTATCGACCCAAAATCGCTCAAGATCGCGCCGGAGCCGGTGCCGATCGACCGCGACAGTTTCAACATCAAGTTCGACCTGCTCAATATCGCGCAAAACCGGCCCGATTCGGTCACCGTCCAGCTCGTTTTGAAAAACAGCGCGGGGCTTGCGACGGCGCCGTTTTTTGTGAAAATCTTCCCAAAAAAATACCGGACGGCAGCCGCTGCAAATTTCCCGATCCCGAAAACAAACCCGATGGAATGGCTCGGGTTCAACCGCCTCGAAATGACGGTGGACCCGTCGAACACAATCGCCGAACTGCCCGCGGCTGCGGAAAACAACAATTTTTTGATCGGCCCGGACGCTCAATTGGGCGTGCCGATCTATTTTTTCGGCAACGACGTGCAGCCAATCGCGCCCGCCGATTTTTCAATTTTGACAAAAAACAAATTGAAACTGACGGCCGTCACTTTGAACCCGAACGAGCCGGTGCAATCGTTTTTTTGGGAAATCGACACCATCCCAAGTTTCGACAGCCCACTCGCGGTGAAAACGAAAACCGCCAGCCCCGGCGGCATTTTGGAATGGTCGCCAGCGATGCCGTTGATCGATTCGATGGTCTATTATTGGCGGATCTCGCGCGACACGGCGGGGCTGCCAGGTTTTGTTTGGCACCAACAGTCGTTCATATATATCAACGCTTCGGCGGAGGGCTGGAACCAGACGCATTGGGAGCAATTTAAGCTCGACGAGACCGAAAACGGGATGTATTTGGATTCGGTGCGGGCGTGGTCTTTTAAGGATTTTGTTTTTGAACTACGGGTGTTCTTGGGGCCCACCAACCTTCAATATCCGTGGTTTTTTTACAAACAGCAGAGCCAGCATTTCCCGAACACAGGCGAAATTTTCAATTATCAATCGCAAACGACGGAGTTTGACGGCGTGACCGGGGAGCTTTTGCAGACAGATCCAACTTCCTCGTATTACCGGATCATCCGTTACGAAACCAAAAACGCGCAGGGCCGGAAAGAGGCAATGGACTACCTAAAAAACGTCCCGTAGGGCAATTATGTCATGTTCATCTGCCTCGTCGATTCGCTTGGGAACAATTACCGTCCGCAGGATTGGGCGGCAGATTC
>JANOQP010000143.1:0-3915 GCA_031414895.1 Saprospirales bacterium | reverse complement strand
CGCCCCGTGAACGCGCCAACATAAAAACCGCGCTCTTTCAAAAAGACATCGGCCAATTGACGGTCGTTGCCAATAAGGAAACCTTCGGGCGTGCGGAGCTTGGCGAGCGGGTCCTCTTTGACGGTGTTCCCGAAAAAATATTGGCCCTCGCCACCGATGACCCAGTTGTTTTTGGTCAAATAATCCATTGAAATATGCAGGGAATTGTCCCAGCCGAAACGGTCGTTCAATTTGCCGACCGGCTGGAAAATACCGTATTGGAGATGGACGCCGAAAACGGGAAAAATCTCCGACTTTTGGGCATCAATTTGTGCGTAACCAATTGACCATGAGACAATTAGCAACGCGGAGAGGATGTTTTTTTTCATGGCAAGATCATTTTTCAAATGAATCAAACGGGTGGGTGGTGCCCAATTTCAAACATTTCCAATCGGTAACTTATCAATTTTTCACGGTTCAATTGTAACGAAACGATCGTTGCCCGGCCAATTGCGGACAGACCGATCATCATCAAAAAATCATCGCTCCACTCGAAATGCTCGCCCCAAATATGTGTCCGGGGATGAAAAAGCGGGACATCTTGGTTGGAAACAGGGTCAAAACCGGCCAATTTGTTCCATTTCAACCGGTCGCAGGGCATACAACAATAGGCAAGGTTTTGGTCGTGGTCGGTTCCGCCTTTTGCAAGCGGCAAAACATGGTCAATCGAAAAATAGACCGGGGAAAACTTGTCCTGCCCCCGGCAATATTCACAACAATTTTGGGCGCGAAACCGGACTTTGGCCCGGACTGTTTCAGAAAAAACGGTTTTTGCCATTTTATTGGGGCGCGATTTCGAGGTCAACCATCAATTGCTCAACAGTGATTTTCCGTATCGCGGCCAATTTTTTTAGGCTGACCAAACGCTCAACGGTGTAGTTTTCGAGCATTTCAACCAAACCGAGCGATTCTTCGGCCTCGGCCTCGGTCAAATCCGAAAACTCCATTTTATGGTCTAAAAAGATAAGGCGCGCCCAATTTTTTTGAGAAAACCCATCGTTGATTTTTTTCAACAAATTGGCCTCGTTTTTTGCCAATGAGGGTGCGGAACGTTGCGCACGGAGCAAGTTGAGCTTGTTGAAAAGCTGGTCGAAATCCCGTTTTTCGAGTCGCGCGGCATTGGCCACGATTTCAGAAATTGAAACTTGAAGCTCCATTTTTTGGCAATTTTAGTTCGATGAAAGTTTGGGCAAAAATAATCAAACCTGTCCAGGGTTGAATAACGCGCACTATCTTGGTCGGAAAAATCTTCGCAAAACAATTGGCCTGATCAAAAAATCAACCATTTCCCGGCGGGTTTTTACCCCTTTTCCTTTTATAGTCCTTTATAAAATCATCCTCGATTTCCTCCGCCCGCTTTCTGCCGGAAATCCCGGTCATCAAGATTTCGCCAAAAAAAAGCGCCATCCCGACCACCCTGTTGAACAGCGAAACCTGTTCGTTCGCACGGGGCGAAGAACCGTCCGGGTTGAGCGGTTTTCCGCAAACACCGAACTTGTAAATGTCGTTCCGCTCGACATCAAAGATCTGGTAAAGGTGGTGGTCCGCATCGTTTTCGTGCGAATTGGCGTGCGGCTTCATAACAGGGTTAAAATGCGGTCTTTTACTGGGACAATGCCGGGCCAACCGTCGGTGTTGCTGAATGTTTCCGCCCAAGTTTCGGGGTAAAATTGATAGTCGTCGCGCCTGGTTTTCATCGCCCACGCCATTTTTGGCAAATAAAGGAGTGATTCAAAAGTGAACTCTTTGGGCATTTTTGATGGATCGGAAAGCACTTTATCATAAAAAACGCGCCCGTTGGCCACCACACAGCAACGTGAATAAAGGAAGCCGTCCACCGAAAAATGTTTGTCGCCGCTGGCGGAAAAACGGTTGCTGCCCAACGCCCCGGCAAAACTTTGCCCATCGAGCGAGAACAGTTTTTCGTTCAATATTTCATGGAAGCGATGGATTTCGGATGCTGAAAATTGACTCAAAATTTCAACTGCCGGGGCCAAAACCGCATCGCTGTCCCGCGTCCGCCAATCGAAAAGTGCGATGATTTTCCAAAAACCAGCCTCGTCAATTTCCCCTTTTTGGGGAAAAATATCGCCCTCGATGCGAACAACTGCGCCGGGATATTTTGATTTCAAAACCTCGATTTCGGCGGTTGAAATTTCAATTAAGGGACATTCAAGCAATGTGGCCATGCCGGTTTGGATTTTCTGAAAGCAAATTTAGGGCAAAATCAATCATTCAAAAGCTCTTTCTCCACCAAATAGGCGTTCCGCGTCGTCGAGTTCCGGCTCACGAGTTCCGCCAAAAAGCCCGTCAAAAAGAGCTGCGAACCCACGATCAGGGCCAAAATACCGAAGAAAAATGCGGGCCGATCGTGGATTTTCCACTCATTGAAACCGAGCTTTTGGATGGAAAGCCAGATCAACGTGCCAAGCCCGGCGATGAAAAACAGGAAGCCGAGCGTCCCAAAAAGGTGCATCGGCCGCTTCCCGAACCGCCCGACGAACGTGATGCTCATCAAATCGAGGAGCCCGAAAACGAACCGCTCCCAGCCGAACTTGGTCACGCCGTATTTCCGCGCTTGGTGCTGCACGATTTTTTCGCCGATGCGCGTGAAGCCCGACCATTTCGCGATGACCGGGATGTACCGGTGCATTTCGCCGTAGACCTCGATGCTTTTGACCACGTCGCGGCGGTAACTTTTCAGGCCGCAATTAAAATCGTGCAGATAGATGCCGCTCATCGAGCGGGTGGCCCAGTTGTAGACCTTCGTCGGGATGGTTTTGGAAAGCGGGTCGTGGCGTTTTTGTTTCCAGCCGCTGACGAGGTCGTATTTCCCGCTTTTTATCATCGAAAAAAGTTCGGGGATCTCCTCCGGCGAGTCCTGCAAATCGGCGTCCATCGTGATAATTACATCGCCCTGCGCAGCCTGAAAACCGACTTGGAGGGCCGCACTCTTGCCATAATTGCGGCGAAACTTGATGCCACAAACGCAGGGGTTTTCCGCCCGCAATTGTTGGATGACGGCCCACGAACCGTCCGTCGAGCCGTCGTCGATGAACAGGATTTCGTAGGTAAGCCGTTGATTTTCAACGACTTGTTTGATCCACGCCGCGAGTTCCGGCAAACTTTCCGCCTCATTTTTCAGCGGGATGACAAGGCTCAAATCCATTATCGTTCAGACTTATTTTTCACAAAAAAAGCGATGACGGCGGCAATGACAAAACCGCCCAAAAGCCCCATCGAAAGCCGCAAGAGCACATCGCCGAGGCCAATCTGAAACCCGGTCTTGCGAATTTCGGCGGCCTCTTTCATCATTTCGTTCGAGAGTTGCGGGTCGCCCGTCCCCGCTGTTACTTGCCGTTGGATTTCGGCTAATCGGAGGTTTTTGAGGTGGTCGGTCAGGTCGGGATCGGCGAGGCAGAGGCCATAAAACAAGAACCAATAAGCCACGTTCGCCATCAAAAAAACCTGAAAACCGGCCCGCAACGCAGGTTTGAACGCAATTTTCCCGCCAAAAGCTGCATTTTCGTCCATTTCGGCCTTGAACATCAACGCGACATAAAACAGCATCGACGACCAACTGACGGCCGTGTTGAGGAACCATTTTTTGTCAAAAAAATAAAAGGCGAGGAAATAGGCGACCACTGTGCCCGCCGCGATAAGCCCGTTTTTGAAGCCGTTTGACTGCATTTTTTTTAGGGCAAAAGTAAAAATGGAAAAGGCAAAAGTGCAGGTTCGCGCACTTTTGCCTTTTGCCCCTTACCGCTGGCGCGAGGTTTCACCGCTGGCGCGAGGTTTCACCGCTGGCGCGAGGTTTCACCGCTGGCGCGAGGTTTCACCGCTGGCGCGAGGTTTCACCTCGTGCCTGATATTATG
>JANOQP010000142.1:0-2413 GCA_031414895.1 Saprospirales bacterium | reverse complement strand
CGACCACGTCGACCGTCTCATCGACCTCGATCGCGGTCGCCACATCGAGCGATTGCACCTGCAAGACCTGTACTTGGCCATTGAAGGAAGCTTTCAACGTGACCTTGAAAGTGCCGTCGCGTTGGTAGGTGTGCGCAGCTTCGAGGCCGGACACCGTTTCCTCGACACCATCGCCATAATTGATGATGTACTTCGCGCCTTTCAACGGGTCGATAGTGAAATGGGTTTCCAAAAGGGCCTCCGCAACGCCGATATGCAGCAAAAACTGCTGTTTCGGGCGTTCGGGCTGCGCGACCACAGCAACCGTCGGAATGGCCTCGGCAACAAAGAGCGGTTGGCCCACGGTTTGGTCGTTGACGACGTGGATGCCGTCTCGAAGGCCTTCCTTCGGTTGGTTCAGGTAATAGACCGAACCGATGCCACCGATGCAAAAGGCGAGCATGATCAATTGCATGGCGTAGTTTTCGCGTGGTGTGTCGTTTTGGCGGGAAAGTACAGGTGAATAGCTGTTACTCATGGAATTGGAAAATTTAGTGTTTCAAAAAAAGAAGGACCGAAGGGTATCCCGTGGATTAAAACGCTGTCAGGTGGTGTTTAGGTCACACCAAAAATCTTGCCGAGGCTTGTTAATTGACAGGGAAAATACAGGAGACGTGGGTGTAAAGTTCTGGATTATGTCCGAAGGGGATTAAAGGAAAAAAAACGGGCGGTTCGCTTTCGTCATATAACGAAAAACTGGCCGTGACGATGCCCGTCGCCGGGAATAAAAACAGGGAAGTGCGGGAGCCGTTAAAATCAATGAACGATCAGTGCTTGTCGTTCTTGGTGTGTTTCGTTTTGTTGCCACAAGGGTACGGCGGGTTTTATATATCAATAATTTATATTTATAAAAACTTGCCAACAGGTTTTCCACCACTTATCAACAATTATTTTTTTGGGAGGACCAGCCAAATTTTCCCATAGTCGTTCACCCTGATCGCAGGAGAAAATGGCTGCCCAATTCCACAATACAGGTCGAACCGTTTCGTCCCCTGAATCCCGCCGCCGACATCCTGCGCCAGCAAAAGGTGATAATCCGGCCTTCCATCGGGGCCTACCAACTCGGCCAAAAGCGTAGCGCCGAGCGGCACGATGTCGGGATCGACCGACAGCGAGACGGCCTTTGTCAGCACCTCGCTCATGGCCCCGGTCGGCGCGGATTTCATGGGCTTGAAAAAAACGTAGTTGAACTCGTCACGGCCTGTTTTTGGCGTTTTCACGCCGTCATCGCCGAGCTGTGACTTGCCGTCGTTGTTGGTGCCGTCCCAGCCGATGAGCTGCATTTTCCCATCGGGGAATTTCAAAAAACAGGAGCCCTGCATCTGTATCGAGCGAAGGTCGGCCATGTTTTTCAGCCAGCCGACATCGAGTTTTTTGCCCGAAAGTGCGCCCTTTTTGATGGCCGAACGGCTGGGCAAATTGTCGCCCAATTCGGCCGGTCGGCGATAGATCGGGACTGGAAAACCCGCGTTTTGACTGCGACTGGCCGTCATAATCGGGGTAAAATAGCCCGTGAACTGGGTCTTATCGTCCTCTTTTCGGGTATTGATCAGATAAAAATCGAAATATTTTTCCAAAAAAACAGGGGTCAAACAGCCTGTGCTTTGCAGCGAAAAAAGCGTGGTCAGGAGGTCACTTTCGGGTATGCCCTTGGCCAGCCGTGCGCCCGGTTTTTTGTTGTTCTCCAATAAAAAATCGATGGAACGGGCGACGGCATTTCCAAAATCGGCCCCGGTTTTGACAACTGGCAGCGGCTGCGGTTTTGTTTTATGAAAATGGATGCCCAGTTTTGGGTCGGCGGGAACGGGCGGTTTTTTGGACTTCTTTGTGCCGGATTTTGTTGAATCGGCAGCCCCGACCGGCAATTTGCCCATCGATTGGTCGCCGCGGCAGGCCGAGATCATCCACAAAAAAATCAGCCAGTGGCGCATTGGAAGCGTGTTTGGTGCGGGGTGAAAGTCCGAAAAAATGCGGCTTTTTCATCAATTAAAAAAAACCGCCCGGCTCATTTTTTCTCCCCATGGAAAAGCGGTTTCAGCCCCGGCCAGTATTTTTCGAGCAGCCACATCAACGGGTACGGGAAGATGACGAGGATGCCGCCAAGCACCGCGTCTAGGAAAAAATGGTTGCCCGTGATGACGATGACCAACAGAACGAAGACAGGGTAGAGGAGGGTGGCCCAACCCGCCCAGCGGTTTTTATTGATCAAAAAAGTGACCACGCCGATGAGCAGCGCGTTGCCAAAGTGCATCGACGGCATCGCGGCATATTGATTGAAGAGCTTCGAAAGGTTGCCCTGATAGAGGTTTATATCGCTGATCTTGAGCAACGTATCGACGAAACCAAGCTCCGGGAGCATCCTCGGCGGGGCGCA
>JANOQP010000141.1:0-10670 GCA_031414895.1 Saprospirales bacterium | reverse complement strand
CGTGCCGGCATGGGCCCTTTACGCGCAAATGATCTGGGCTTCCATCCTATGTTTATCGGGAACTTACGGCGCACTGCTCGATTACACGATTTTCGCCGCACTGCTTTTTTACGCGCTCACCGTCGCGGGGATCTTCCGGCTGCGGGTCAAAATGCCGGATGCCGAGCGGCCCTATCGCGCCGTCGGATACCCGGTCATCCCCGCGCTTTATGTCGTTTTGGCATTGGCGATCGCGGTCATTTTGTTGATCTACAAAACCGAAAACACGCTGCCGGGGCTTGCGATCGTGCTGTTGGGCATCCCAGTCTATTTTTGGCAGCGGCGGAATGCCCGAAAAAATTGAGGGGTCATCGCCGGCGCGGGCTTCCTGACATCCACCTAATGACAATCGGTTGACAGGCCCGGCCAACGCCCCATTTTTCATCCTGGGCCCAATCACTTTTACCCGTAAAAAATATGAAAACCATCCGCGCCAACCGGTCCCATTTGGGTCAGATCGCCCCGCTCTTTGACGGCTATCGACAGTTTTATGGCCAAAAAACAGACCTGAAGGCTGCCCATGATTTTTTGGAAGAAAGGCTAAAAAAGGGCGAATCGGTCATTTTTTTCATAAAAATTAATGGAGAGGCGGCCGGTTTCACCCAATTGTTCCCCATTTTTTCGTCCGTTTCGATGGAGCGTTCTTGGCTTTTGTATAATCCCAAAATCCAAAAGTGCAGCAAATAACCAACATTTGAAGACAAAAAAATGTCATTAGAAATTGGTTACTTGCTGCTCAATTTTCCGCTTGCCCTTGCCACCTGCCGACAGCTGCATTTCGCGCTGAAAAACCTGCCATCCGTTCGAGGCCGCATACCTTTCAGCGAGCGCGGACGGGTAACAGGTGAGGATGAACTTGCCCGCCACGCCCTCCAACAGTTTCAACAAAAGCTCGTATTCCGCCTCCGTGTAGCCGTCGTAGTGGCCGCAATCGGAATTGAAATAGGGCGGATCGATAAAGAAGAAAGTGTCGATCGCATCGTTCTTTCGGATGACGTAGAGCGCGTCGCGCTGTTCCACAAAAGTATTGGAGAGCCTGTCGGCATAGGATTGGTCGAGCCGCGCCACTTTATTGTAAAACGAGCGCACTTGGTTCGCGTCCTCGGTGGGCAGTTTGCAGGTATTGTCGAGCTGCGAGTAGATGCTCGAATTGGCCAAAACGAAGAATGCCCACGCCCTTTGAACGGGCGAAAAGAAAGCCGAATTCTGCCGGACAGCACACGCCCGGTCATGCGTCTCTCGGCCATAAACGGTACTTTTAAGGAGTTCTAAAAGGCCGTTTAAATCCCCTTTTACAACCTGATAAAAATTGGAAACGAACCCATCAAGGTCGTTGATGACCTCGACCGCGCTCGGCTCTTTCGACCAATACACCGCGCCGCCGCCGAGAAACGGCTCTACATACTTCCGGTGTGATGGGATCATCGGCAAAATGACCGACAACAGGCTCTGTTTGCCACCATAATAACTGATTGGCGGCTTCAAATAAATGGTTGCTTTACCTCGAACTGGCGACTTTCCTATGGTCGCTTTGCTCATAAAATTATTTTCAATTAAAACAGATTGTTTTAATTGAAAGTTGCCCAATAGCAAACATATATTTAATGACTATGCGCCACGTTCGATTTTGATAAAATGCGGCGCGGGGCGGTTGCCGCCGAACCATCCGGCCACCTCGCGGCCAATTTGGTTGTCGAACGAGACTGCATGGAACTCCTCCACCCATTCTTCGTCCACCAAAAGGCCGAACCAGTAGCCGCGCAATTTGCTCCGGTGGATGTTCACCTGAAAGGATTCGCCGATGGCAAAAGCGGCCATCGGTTCGCCCATCGTGCGGCCAGTTTCCGGGTCGTTGATGTACGCGGCCACTTCGCAGAGGCCTGTCGCGGGGTTGTACCGCCAGCCGAGCATGACCGCTTTTAGCGGCTGGCCGGGCCATGTGAAATTGATGCCGCAGAGCTTGTTCCAGTCCCATTGGTCGTCGCCGTCGAGTTCGTAGCGGCAGCTTTCCGTGAAGCGGAAGGTTGTCAGTACCTGACCCACCGGCCAGAGGCGCGGGAAGAGCGGGAAGTGAAAGCCTTTGAGGTGGATGATGGGGAGGCTCATGGGGTGTCAGATTTTTCCGATATAGATGACCGTCCCAAACCGCTTGGCCTGATAGGTCGTGTGCGCCACCGCCGTGAGGCTGGTCGTGAAAAGCGTTGAGTTGCCCGATTCCCGAAAATTGTAACCGCTCGCCGCCGAGAAGGTGACGGCATTGGTCGCGTTGCGGGTGCAGGGAAAAGTGTAGGTCTGCCCTTCGTCCATCCCTGCGCCGAGGGTGGCGGTGACGGCGTTCGAGACCGCATCGTAGCGGACGAGGCGGGTCGTGCCGCCGGGCGTGTGCGTCGTTGTGCCGATGGCATCGGCGAGGCCGACGATGTCTTCTTCGAGGTTGGCGAAGGTGACGGTGGTCGAGCCGTCCTTGCGGTATTTGGCACGGGTGCTGGTCGTGTTCCACCAAATCGCGGCGACGTTGGGAGAGGACGGGTCGGCGGTCAGGCCGCCGTGCAGTTGGATGCTGCCATCGTCGCGGACTTCGAGGTTGCGGTCGGTCCCGGTTGCGAGGATGGTGTTGCCGCCCGCGCCGATGCGCATATTGCGGGTGCCCTGCGCGGTGATATTGACCTGTGTGGAGCTGCTCGTGACGGATGCGTCGGCGAAGCCCAAAACGCCCGTGGCGGTTGTCCAGACGAGGCGGTTGGCAGTTCCGGCCAAAGCGTCCGAGGTGATTGTTCCCGCGCTTGCACCGGTCGCCCGGATGCCGCCAGCGTTCACGGTCAATTTATCGGACGGGCTATCCGTTCCGATGCCCACAAAACCGTTCGCTTTTTTGATCGTGATTTTTGCCGTCCCGCTGGGCAAAATGGCTACTGGCACATTCGTGTAAAAATTAAAATCGCCCACGGTCGCAAATTCGCCCGCTTCGCCTCCATCGGAAACCAGTTGAAAATTGGGGCCGATCACGACCTTGCCATTGACGTGCAGTTTATAGGCCGGGTTTATGCCCACGCCAACATTGCCCGAATAGAACACGTTCCCGCTGTTGAGCGTCCAATAGTTGAGGTCTTCCCGTGCCGTGGCCGGGCTTGCCCACTCGTTCGCCGTCCCGCCCGAATTGGCCCGGTAGTAATACCCTGCCGGGCCATTTTTTACCAGCTTGACGGCATCCAATTTCGTCGCCTGACCAAAGGCCGCGACGGCAATGAACGACAGCAAAATGACCAACCACTTTTTCATTTCTTGCAAATTTTGGCCTCCGCTTCGGAGACCTCTTTGAACAGATTGGCGAGCAGGCCCTCCTCTTCGCGCAGCCGGAACGCCTGTTCCTTCATGGCCGCGATCTTTTCGTAGAGGGCGATGAGCGCGTCGAGCGAGCCGCGCCGGTCGCCGTATTCGTCCACGCGGGCGCGGATCTCGGCGGAGGTGACGGGGACCTTCACGCCCTCCGGGCTTGCGATGAAGACCGTGTCGCGCTCGACGGTGACAGTATTTTGGGCGGTCGCCGCGCTTGCGAGGGCGGCGAGGAAAATGACCAACAGGAATTGCTTCATAATTTCAATAAGATGATTTCGGATTCGGATTTCGCCCGCCACGTCCGGTCGTCCTCCTGAAAGAAGGTCACGTCCTCCTTTTCGCGGAACAGCCCCCAAAGGCGGGATTTTTCAAAATAGCCGGAGACCACGAACTCCTTTGCGGAGCGCATCGTGACCTGCCCGCCGTCCTCTTTTTCGGGAAAAAAACCGCCGTCGCCGTCAATCGTGATGATGGCCGCTTTTTCGCCGTCGATGACGAGGAGGTGCTGTCCGGCAAGGTTTTTTAGGGCATCCCGGAATGCATTTTCAATGGGCGTTCCGGTGATCTCCGCGACGAGGGCCATCAGGTTGCCCGATTGTTTCCGGGCTGTGACGAGTGCCGTCTCATAGACCGCGATCTCGCCGGAAATGGCCCGGTAGCGGGCGAGGATCTCGGCCTCGACCTGTGCGCCGGTCAGCGGTTTGGAGACCGTGAGGGTGCTTGCGCCGGACGGCTGTTCCGTCACCGTGCGGACTGTGAAGAGGTCGGTCGAGTCCGGCACAGGCTCGATTGAAACAGTCTGCGCGGTAGCAATCGCGGCGGCAAAAAAGGAAGGCAAAAGGAATTGGAGGCGCATTTTTTTGAAATTGGATGTTTGAAAAATGGGCGGTCTTACTGGACACGGAGCTTTTTCACCACCACTTTTTGCCCCGCATTGAGGGTGTAGAGGAAGGTGTAGACCGACCCAGAAAGGGTGTAATCGTTGCCCGCCCCGTTCTCCATCAGCACCCCATCGAGATAGACCTCGGTGGTCGCCACGGCGGGCGTGAAGCCGGAAACCGTGACTGTCGTGCCACTCGATGCCAGTACCTCGCGGTAGGTTTGGTGGTCTACCGTTGGCAGCGAGGTCGAGCCTTGTGTCCAAGTAATGGTGTTGCCGGAGCGGGAAAACCCACCGCCGCCTGCCGCCACGAGCGTCACCGTGCCGCCGCCGAGCGAGAGGTCAATCGTCGGGCTGGTTGAGCCGCCCGCCGATATTGTCTGAATCTCGTTGGTGGTGCTGGCATCGGTCGCCGTCAACGAAAAATTGGGATAAGTCCCGGACACCGTAACGCCAACGTTTGAGCTAAAAGCCACCGTTTGGTCGGGCGCGGTGTTCGTGAACGTGTTGCCCGAAATGCCCATGCCAGTCCCCGCCGTGAACAGGGTCGCGGCATTGCCCCACACGACCGCGCCGCTGGCGTTGGTGAACATGAACGTGCTGTTGGCACCGGACTTGATGAGCTTCGGCGCGTCGATTTTGGTGACCTGCGAGAATGCCGGAACGGAAAGGAGCGCGAGGAGCGCGAAAAGGAAATTTTTCATGTTTTACAATTGTGTGAATATTTCGTAAGTCTCCCCAGACGACGGAATTGCCAAAATGATGTCGGTGCCAGAGACGGTGAAATCGTCCGAAAACCGGACTTTGACCCCCTCCCTGAAAAGCATTATTTTACGCTCCCGGCCTGTGGACGGGATGCTGATTGTTACCGCGATGGTGTCGCCAGTATGCGCGACCACCTTTTGATACGACCAACTGTTGCCCCCGCCCGTGTTTTGGGCAAGGTTGTCGAGGGCCGATTGCAGCCCGGTTATTTGGGCGATCGGGATGCTTTCATCCTTGTGCCAAAAACTGTCCAGCCAGTCCCAAAACTGGTTTTGCAGGGGCTTTTTTCCGGTCGAAAACCAGCCTTTGAGTATGTTGACGGTCTGCTTGGCCATGTTCAGTTGATCCTTTGGATGAAGACCAGCACCATGTACGGTGGGCGGTTTTCGTGTTTTGCGTTCGACCCCTGAAAAGGGATGTCCACCGGGGTTGCGAGCTGGTCGGGCTCCGACCCGCTGTTGCTGGTATCGGTATTTTGCGAGGTCACGTCCTCGCCCGATTCCGAACGGCGGACAAGCCCAAAATCGCCGGGCGGGACAACCCCACCGGAGACTGTGTTGGCCGTGTGGTTGTGGCTCGGCAGTTGCGCGATGGTCAGGCCGACGGTTTTTTCACCGCCCACATTTCCCTCGTCCTCATAATTGGCGTCCCATATCGGGTTGCCCGAATTGCCGTTCAGGAAGCGGCCGATCGGGAAACGGCCCTGCATATTGACCGTTCCGTTTTGCCCGTTCGCAAACGCAAAGCCCTTCCACTCTTGCCTGCCGAGGCCGGTTGGGTCGAAACGGTCGGCATCGACCTGTGCCTGCATCGAAACATGGCCGATAGGGGTCACGGCGCGGCGTTGCACATCGGCGAACCGCTGTGATGTGTGCGGGTCGAACTTGATGAACGGCGCAGCCGGGAGGGTGGCCGTGTAGGTCCCGTCGCCCTTCAAATAGACCGGGAACGCGCCCGAATAGGAGCCGGTCGTCAAAATCTTGCGACCGATCACCACGATGCCCGCCGCGATAGTGAGCGTCGAGACCGTCAAGGCCGAAATTTCGCAGCCCTTTATGATGACCTCGTTTTCGAGTGCCAGCAAGTCCACCAACCGTTCCCGGATCGTGAGGATGGACTCCGCCCGTTGGAGGTCGGCGTAGTTGTATTGGGTCGTTCCCGTGCCAAACTGGGCCTTGCGCGTGAGGTAGCGGTCATAAACTTGTCCGTCCTGATTGGCCTTCGCCAGCCATGTGTCCACGATGATGAACGTTGCGGTCTTCGTGCCGCCCATGAACTCGATGAACTCGCCGCCGAGCATTATCCAGCCCGGCGCCACGGAATTGCCGCTCTCGGCCATGCCCGAAATGACCGCCATGTCGTCGCCCTTCATCTTGGCGAGCGCGGTGGCCGCCTCGACATAGGCCGTCTGCATGAAGCCGAGCGTTGCGTCGGACTCGAGCGGAAAGCCGTTTGTGGCGGTCGAAAAATTTGCGGTCTTCATATCCAGACGAGTTTCCAGCGTTTGCTGGCGAGTTTGTACTTGTTGACAAATGACCGGATGGCCACCAATGAGCCGAGCAGGTCGGACGGCACTTTCACCACAAAATCCTCATCGCTGCCGGTCGTGAAAGCTGGGAGATACAAGGGCTTGTTCTCGGCCTCCGTGAAAATATAGACGAACGGTGTTTCAATCCCGTCCTCGATCGTGATGCGCCGCAGCGCGGGGTCGAACCGCCGGTTGAGCTTGTACCGCAAGGTCGCGACCTGCCCGGTCGTTGCGATCTCGTCGGTCTTTTCAGACCGGAAACCCAACAGCCGGTTGTGGGCCAGCTTCACCGGGGCAAGCAGGGCATGGAGCCAGGCCTGTTCGATGGGCTTCCGGTTGGCCGACCAGAGAAGCCAGTCGATGAAGCGGTTCCAGTTGAGGCTATACACCTTCGATATAGTTTATGGCCAGATCACCGGGCGCGGCGAACCGCAGGTAGCCCGAAAATGGCTGGTAACTGATGTCCACATTGGCGAAACTGGTCACGTCGTGCCGGGCCGCTTGGCAGAGCCGAACCTCCGGGACGACCACGCCGTGCACTTTTTGCAGAGCGTCCACCAAAAAAGCCTTCACAAATTGGCCGTTGAACGGCAACTGTTTTAGGAAGGCTTTGATCGCCTTTTCGACCGGGGCAGCGTCCGAGCCGTCGAGCCTCGCGCCGTCCGCGCCCAGAACGAGCGGGTCGTAGCGCACCTCGACGGTCAGTTTCAGCTTGTCGCCCGGCACATTGGTGAAGGCGACCTTCACTCCCGCGTCCTTTATCTCAAAAATATAGGCCGAGTAGGCATCGAACTCCGCTGTCGCCAGCGGCACGAGCTCGCCCGATACGTCCTTCGCAACTTTCAGGTAGAGCCTCCCGTCGTCCTCGGTCGCCGCCGCCTGTTTCACGATTTTCTCGATCGCGACCTGCGCGGGCGTGACCGCAGAATTGTCATAATATTCCGCGCCGGTCACGAGCTGCCTTCCGTACTGGAACTGGAGGCTTTTCTCTTGATACCAGCGGACGGTGTGCGGTTTTGCGCGGTCGATCAAGTCCGTGATTTCCGCCGTCAATTGCTCAAAAAGCACCTCAAGCGTCCAGATCGCCGTGGCCGTGATGAACGCCCAAAGCCGCCAGATGGCCGTCGCGCTCGGACTGTTGAGTGCCGAGAGCGTCGCGTCGCCGTTTTTGGCCGCGATAATGTCCGCCTGAATCTGTTCGACCGTTCGTGCCATTATGCTATTACAAAATCGTATTCGATGCCCCAAAAATCAATGCCCTCCAAGACCGGGCTAAAACCCGCTGCCGGGTGCCAGCCCCCTTCGCAAAGGATCTTGACGACGCGCTTCCCTTGTACCTCCGGCAGCTTCAAAAGCTGCCCGGCGGTCAGGCCAGCGGTCATGTCCAGCCCGTTGAGCCGGGCGATCTCCGCCCAGCCCGAAATGTGGCCGCAATGCTCGATGGCCATGTCCGGGAGCGTCTGCCCCGGCCTAACCTGTGCTGTCCGTGCCATATTTCGCTTCGGTTGTCAAGTTCCAGCCCGTGCCGCGAATGGCCTCGACGGTCATCCCGTCCGCCTCGAACTCGCGCTTGATGAGCGCGTTCGGGCTTCCGGCCTGTTCGTCGAGGAGGTAGGTCTGGATGCCCACCCCGCGCGACGGGAACTCGCGGTTCTCGCCTTTTTCGGTCAATAAAATCAGGCTCTGGTGCTGCCTCGTCGCCTCGCCCGCCACAAAATCGCCGTCCCCTGTGAGGAGGTCGAACGATTGGTCGAGGAGGATGTCGATTGGCATTTTAGCTGAATATTTGGCCCAAACGGGTTTTTAAAAGGTCGAACGCCGCAGCGTTCAATATCGGCGCGGTGCTTGGCCCTGCGGGCGTTGTCACCGTGATGAGCTTTATCTGGTCGATGAAGTCGGACAATAGCTGCCCAAAATCCTGCCCGGCCCGCTCCATTTTGAAGCCTTCGGGCGCGACCGTTATTTTCGCTGTTGCCGTCTCGATGGTGACCTTTTCCAGTTCGGAAAAACCGATGCAGATATTGCGGTTCGGGCTTTTCCCAACTTGCGCGACCATCACCGCCGAGCCAACTTTTGGCTCGATCTTCAGTCCGCTCACGTCGGCGTTCGCCGAAAGGAGCACCCCAAAAATCTCATGGCCATCGAGGTCTTCCACGTCCATTTCGTTGGCCGCCATGTCCACCGATTTGACGGTGGCCGGGAAAACGACCGCCGGGTTTCGCCGGTCGATCATTTTTCCGAAAGCGGATTGCAGCTCGTCGCGGAGGTCAGCCATTGGTTGAGACTTTTAGCCCAAGTTCGACCTTGCGCCTTGCGCCGCCGGTCCCGAACGTGGTGGTCACCTTGTCGATCAGGTAGTCGCCCGCCCGCTCCCCGAAATTGGGGTCGCGCAGCCGGGCGACGTTGCCCTGTTCGGCCACCGGGACCAGGAAGGCCGTAAAGCCCCCATCGTAGCCCGTGAACCGGTATTTTTTTGCCTCTTGCTCGGCGAGCTTATTAAGCTGCGATTCGTCCTCTATGTCGTAGAAATAGAGCGTCCGCAGTTCCCCATCAGCGTCCCCGGCCTCGACCGTCAGTTTCGTGTTGTTTTTCCGCCAATGGATGGCGCGTATCTTTATGCGCGTGTCGGCCTCGGCCTTCCACTCCAAATCCGTCTCGATGACGTTGGTGCCGACCTCGTACTTTACCACCGTCCCGTCGTTTTCCTCGCGGAGGCCGACGTGCAACTGGTTGTTTTTGAGGAAAACGGTCAGCCCATATTCCTCCTTGATTTTTTGCAGGGCCGAGGCAGCCGTGACGTTTCTCATGTAGAACTCCTTGAACCGGATGGACGGGATTTCGCCGACCAACTGGATGGGTGTGCCCTGCACGATGCTCTCCAAAATTGTCCCGAGATCGGTTTCCTTAAAAGCCTCCTTCATGTTTTTCCGCCTCAAAAGCCAAACCGCATCCTCGCACTCAATCTCGAGCGGTGTGCCGGGCTTTATCTTTTTGACAAAGCCCTCGAACTCCGTCCGCAGGTTGCCGTCGTAGCCGAGCCGGATTGTCACCGGGTCGCCGACCTTAAAAACCTTCGCCGTCTCGACCTCGCTGATGAAGTCGCCCGTCCTGACCAGCCGAGCCGTCGTGGGCAGCTTGATGGTGGCCGTGTCCTCAATCACCTTGCGGCTCTTCACGATCTCCACATGGTTGACCCGTGTGAAGCGTTTCCCCGCGATGGTGATTTCCGATGACAGGACAAACATATTTTTACAGTTCGAGGTCAAAATCTTCGTCGCTCACACATTGCAGTTCGTATGCCTGCGCGTGCTGAACGCCCACCATTTCCGGGAACGACACCGATTTGATGACCACCCGGTAAATGCCCATTAAATTGGTCAAAGCGCACTCGATTTCGAGGCTCACCGGGTTGTTGAACAGGTCGTTGATCTTCTTGACCATGTCCTCCGGATATTGGAGTTTTTTATCCATCTCCTCCGTGAGCGCGATGCCCCGGATGGTGATCTGGTAGTCCTCCACCGAGATCAGTTCCTTGACCGTTCCGCGCCGTGCGCTCCCCGCCAAGGCCGTCTCCACGATGTTCTTTTGCGCCGTGATGAGGATGGTCGGTTCGTTCGGGAGCAAAAGCCCGCCGATTTTCACCGGCATAAAGAGTGGCCGCCCGTCGAACGTGTTGGCGTTCAGCGAACGCCGCACGGTGACAAACTCGCCGCTCTCATCGTCCGCCACCGGCAGGCCGCTCTCGTAACCAACCGACTTTTCGATGGCTGTTTCTATCGGCCTTTCCGAATAACCGCCGCCCGGCACATGGCCGAACGCCGCCCGGTAGAGGCTGTTTATGTCGAATTGCCCGCTCATTGCGATTGGTTTCCAGAGTTTGCCACTTCCAGCATCCATTTAGTGAACATCTCCTTTATCTGTTCGCCGCCCTCTTTCAGGTTCGTCGTGTGGATGGTGATGCCGCCCTGATTGAGCGCACCGAGGTTGATGGTAATGTTCTTTGCGCCGCCCTCGGACACTCCCTTGATGCCGTCGGAAATGTCGTTTTTGCCCTTTGTGCCGCCCGCGCCGCCGGTCGGGTTTTTCCCGTTGAATGCCGTCGTGACCGCGTCGCTGCCGGGC
>JANOQP010000140.1:0-4833 GCA_031414895.1 Saprospirales bacterium | reverse complement strand
AACCCAAAAAGGGTGAAAACACGGCATGAAGTGGGCAAATCGGGGCAAACCCTATAAACAGTTTTCGCCCAAAACAAATCCGGTTTGGCTGTCATTTTTCTGCACAAAGCATTGACATTCAACCATTTACCAAACCCAATTTATTTGCCCAGCCAATTTTTGGACTGCCCACCACCCGTCACAGAAGGGCGGACGGGCTGCGCAATTATCGAATGCCCGCCGACCAAATTTGCGTCATCGTTGAAAAACGGGGCGTTCACACCACCCGCCCAACTGTTTCGCACACACTCACTTTTAATATGCGGGGCCGATTTCGCCCCCGCCTCCGGTTCTTCTCAGCCCTTTATCAAAAGTCCGGTTGCCATTTCAACTGGCACGATGAACACACAGAAACCTGTCCAAGTTGGGCAGGTTTTTTTTATGTTTGCGAGACAAACCAATCGCATCATGTTCTTCGCATTTATCGGCGTTATCGCCATCGTTTTCGGCTCCGGCCTGATCAAATCCATGCCCGAACGGGCGCATTTGGGCCGCACGGTCCGGTTCATCGGCTTCGGGCTTGTCGCACTCGGCGTGGCGACGGCCTGTTTTCGACAGATCTCTGCCGGGAATGTCGGGGTGAAAACGCTTTTTGGACAGGTGCAACCGGGGACGGTACAGCCGGGGCTCAATTTCGTGAACCCGCTGATGGCCGTAACCGAGTTCACCACAAAAACGCAGGAATACACCATGTCCGCCGTCCATTCGGAGGGCGAGATGCCGGGCGACGACGCCATCCGCGTCCTCACCGCCGACGGCCTCGAAGTGGTGATCGACCTGACGGTGCTTTACCGGGTCGTGGCGGAGCAGGCGCCGACCATTTTGAGCACCATCGGGACGGACTACAAAAACGTCATCGTGCGGCCCGTGACCCGGACCCGCATCCGCGACAATGCCGTTTTTTTTGATGCGATCGCGCTCTATTCCTCAAAAAGGGAGGATTTCCAACAGCGCATTTTTGCGACGATCGACAAGGATTTCAAGGATCGCGGCCTGCTCCTTGAAAACCTCCTGATCCGCAATATCATGCTGCCCGATGCCGTCAAATTGACCATCGAATCGAAGATCCAGGCCGAACAGGAGGCGCAAAAAATGAAGTTCGTCCTCGACAAAGAACGACAAGAGGCCGATCGCAAACGCCTCGAAGCACAGGGCATCGCCGATTATCAGCGCATCATCAGCCAAAGTTTGACGGCCAACCAGCTCCAATACGAGAGCATCAAGGCGCAAAAAGAGCTCGCCGCGTCGCCGAACGCGAAGATCATCATCATGGGCAGCGGGAAAAACACGCCCATCATCTTGGGTAACCAATGAACCGTGCGACCGTCCTTTTTTTGGTTTTTTTTGGTCAAATCTGGGCCGCGGGCTGTCAATCCGACGGGCAAAAATTGCACGATTTTGCGGTCAATTTCCCGAGGGAATTTTTCAAGAACTTTCCCGATTCGGCGGCCTTGGCTGGCCAAAAAGTGCCGCTCGGTGAATTGTTGGCCGCGCCCGACAAAGCTTTTTTTGTTGAAAAAAAGGCGTTTTTGGAAAAAAAACGCGCCGAGCTTCGGTCAATCGAGACCGAAAAACTCGATGCGGCGCAACTGCGGGTCCATTATTTTTTGGAAAAAAAACTCGAAAACCAGCTCGCCCGGTTTGATGGCGAGCTGTCGCTTTTTGACGCAAGACCGGTCCTCCAATTTTTTTGGGAAAACAAAACGCACGTTACCGCCGACCGCCGTGCCGATGTCGGTTTATTGTTGAAAAAAATACCGCTATTTTATGCGGCGGCAAAGGGGAACTTCACGAAAAAGAAGGAGAAAAATGGCGCACAAGCCGTCGTCGAGGGCATCGAAACTTTCCGGTTTTTGACAAAACTGAAAAAGGAATTTCCCGGAAATGGGGATTTGGACGCGGCGGTTTTGGCGGTGAAGGACTGGATCGCCTTTTGTAATTGAGGTTTTTAAAAACCTCCATTCCTCAAATGTTCACGACCGAGTTTTTTTCGAGCAAAATATCCTTCAGTTCCTTCAAAAACTGGTACTGCTCCGGCGCGACCTTTTTAAAAGCGTCCTTCACGGTGACGTAGACACCCTGCTCCGAAGTGGGCAAAACCTCCAAAATGCGGCCCTTCAATTTCCCCTTCGCGACCCGATAATCCTCGTGGATCAATGCCCGCAGCGACGGGATCTGGTGCCAATCGGCCTCGACCGCGATGGCCTGATGGGTCGTGCCGTCGGCGGCCTCAATGGGGTCGAGGTGGATGAAATTGACGCCCGAAAAAGCGTCCGAACCCGGCGAAATAACGTGTTTCGGCATCGCCAAACCTGTTGTTTCGGGGAACATGAATACTTCGAGGCCGTTGTTTTTGACGCGGTAAATGAGCAGGTCGTGACTGATTTCGATGGGCATCCGAGCGGAATTTTTTAGAGGAACGCAGGTTTTTTCAAAAGGTTGAACTGGGCAGTGCGGCGGGCAAATTTGCGGCGAAAACCGCACAATCAACTGTTCTCCGTTATTATATGCAAAAAAGCGACGGCCATGAGCCAGTTTTCCTCCGCCCCGTCGAGGCCATTGGCGATGCCGTCGAGGGCTTTTGGCGTGACCCGTTTTGTGTCCCCCGGATGTACGAGGGTCGCGATGCGGCGGTTTTTGAAATGCAGGTCGCGGGCGTTTTCGAGGCGGCCAAATTCGCGGGCGGCCTTCCCCGTATTGTCGAGCAAACTATCGCCGGCGACGATGCCGAACGGCTGGCCGTCGAGCCGGATCTCGGTCTCTTTCGGGCGGAGGCGATAGGAAAATTCGCGGCCACTTGCCCGGACGAGGAGGTTGCCGTCGGTCATTTTCCCGCGCATCGCCCAAGCTGCGAGCGGTTCTTGGTAAATGGTGGTCAATTGGCCGCTTTTTCCCGATTTTAGGATGCTTTTGGCCGTATTTTCGGGCAATTTGAGCGAAAGGAGGCCAAAGGATTCATCATCCCAGATGGTCAAATTTGCCGAATTTTTGTCAAGTTCGGCCTTTAGGTCGGGCGAGAAAATGCCGAGCGTGGCCGATTTTTTGTCAAAAAAAACACCGAGCATTTTCCACAAAAAATAGAGCAGGATGCCGAGGACGGCGGTGCCGAAAATGAAAAAGAGGATTGCTGCGCGGAACATTATTTTTGGACTTCAGGTTGCAGGTTGATGATTGCCGATTTGGGCGAAAACCCCGGCGGCTTGGTTGGCGAAAGATTTCCCGGCGCAATTGTAAATCCAAATTCGGGGAAATCGCAAATCGTTTCCAAAAACGGAACTATCTTGCCGCCCCATTTCCGCCCGATCAATGGGAAACCCGCTGATTTTATGAGACTCACGCTCGCACCTATTCACACAGACGACCTGCGGCTCGTCGTTGCCGATAAAAACGCGCTCGAACCATTGGTCGAGCTGCTCGCGCCGGCCGATTTTGATTTTATCAAATCCGCTGCTGGGCGCGGCCTGACGCATTGCCTGTTCCCGACCGTCGGGAAAGGGGTGCTGGTCTGGCTGATTTCCAACGAAAAAAAGTCGGAGCCCGAACTGCTCGAAGAGGCCCGCCGCGGAGGCTGCGATGCGCTCGGTGAACTCAACAAGTTCAAGATTGGGCAGGTTTTCATTCAAAATGGCGGTGTTTTGCCCAAAATATTGCTCGCTTTCGCGGAGGGCATGGCGTTAGGCAGCTATCAGTTCCTGAAATATTTTACCCAAAAGGACAAAAAAGAGAAGTCGCTGCAAGCCATGTCGCTTGACGAAAGCATGGTCGATGGGCCCGATTTCCGCGAAATGAAATCGCTCGTCGAGGCTGTTTTTGCCGCGCGTTCGCTGGTCAATGAGCCGCAAAACGTGATGGACACGCCGCATTTGGTGGCCGAAATTGTCCGCATCGGCGCGGAATCCGGCTTTTCGGTGGAGGTTTTTTCAAAGGAAAAAATCGAGTCGCTGCGCATGGGCGGGCTTTTGGCGGTCAATCGCGCAAGCTCAATTCCGCCCGCTTTTTTGGTATTGGAATGGAAACCGGACGTTTTTTCCAATAAAAAACCCGTCATTTTGGTCGGAAAAGGCGTCGTTTATGACACCGGCGGTTTGAGCCTCAAAACCTCGGAGGGCATGGAATACATGAAAAGCGATATGGCGGGCGCGGCCACGGTCGTCGGTGCCATGTCGGCGGCGGCACAGTCCAATTTGCCCGTCCATATAATAGGATTGATTCCCGCGACGGACAACAAGATCGGCGAAAACGCACTCGCCCCCGGCGACGTGATCACGATGATGGACGGCACGACGGTCGAAGTGACCAACACGGACGCCGAAGGGCGGCTCATCCTCGCCGACGCGCTCCATTTTGCCAAAAAAATGGGGCCGGAACTTGTCCTCGATTTCGCCACGCTGACCGGATCGGCGGTCAAGGCGCTCGGCACACAGGCCATTTGCTACATGGGGACGGCGGACGCGGCGACAAAATCCGCGCTCGAAACGAGCGGTTGGGCGGTTTATGAAAGATTGGTCGAACTGCCGCTCTGGAACGAGTTTGGCGAGGACCTTAAAAGCAATATCGCCGACCTGAAAAACCTCGGCGGATCGACCGCCGGGATGATCACGGCGGGCAAATTCTTGGAGCATTTCGTGGATTTCCCGTGGCTCCATTTCGACATCGCGGGGCCGGCCTATTTGAAGGCCGCAAATTCTTACCGGACGAAGGACGGCACCGGGGTCGGTGTGCGGCTTTTGTTCGATTTTCTCAAAAAAAATTACGGTTGACGGTGGACGGCGGACGGCGGACGGCGGACGGTTA
>JANOQP010000139.1:0-4545 GCA_031414895.1 Saprospirales bacterium | reverse complement strand
TTTTCGCCGGAGCAATTTCGGTATGTCAACAATGCCGACCCGATGAAATTCAAACAGTTCGCGAAGGGCCTCGAACAGTTGATGGACGAGGGCGTGGCGCAACTTTTCACCCGAAATGTGGACGGCCGCAAGATCATCGGCACGGTCGGCGCACTCCAATTTGAGGTCATCCAGCATCGCCTCGAATCCGAATATGGCGCAAAATGTACCTGGGAACCGGTCAATCTCTACAAAGCCTGTTGGTTTTCCTGCGACGACCCGGTGGCGTTGAAGGAGTTCACCGACCGCCGCCGCCGCGACCTCGGCGTGGACAAGCACGGCGCACCCGTTTTTCTTTCAGAATCTGGCTGGACGTTGAAGACGGTGGAGGAGAATTTTCCGAAGGTGGCGTTCCGGTTCACGGATGAGGTTTAAAAAAAAAAGCCGGCAAGGCCTTGAACCTCGCCGGATTTGAAAACAACGCTGATTTTTACCCAATTACTGTTTCACAAACTTCCCGTTTTGCAACAAAACGCCCCGCTCGTCAAGCAACCGGACGAGGTAGTTTCCGCTCGCTAAACCGTTGATTTTCAATTGTTTGGATGAAAAACCATCGATGGTTTCGCGCCGGACGAGTGTGCCTTTTGCGTCCAATATTTCACAAAAAACAACCCCGCCGCCCGTCAGGTTTTGCGGCTCGATTTGGATAAAATCGGCTGCCGGGTTCGGGTATATTTTCATCGAAAGCACCTCTTTTCCCACCTCTTTGGTCGCCAAAACGGGCGGCAATTCGCCGTTCGCAAATGCGTAGTCGCCCATTAAAAGTGTGTCGATCCGCATCACACCGTAGCCGTTCGTTGCGCCGACAATGAGTTTTGTGTAAAATGGGTAATCGCGCCAGGCCGCGCCCGGACGGGGCCGCCAGACGAGCCGGATGCTGTCCTCGGTGTTCGCGACGAGGTCGGCATCGAGGAAAATATTGTTGGACGTGCCGTTGTAGTTCAACGCGCCCTCGGCCTTCATGCCCGCTGGCCAAATGCCGCCGACACGCCAAGAATGGTTTTTCGAGATATGAAAACCGGGCGGCGCGTTCTCCGCAGGGTCGGCGGCGCCCAAATGGTGGTCGATCTGCACGAAGGCCGAATCGCCCGCGGGCATCCCATTTATCTTTATCTGAAAATCAACAGAGGGCAATTGTTCGAGGCCCGCGGTGCTGGCCTTAAAGGTTTTTTTGGCGGAAAAAGTGGCGATATTGAGCTTTTGGTTCTCGTTCAAATAGGCCCAAACCGGCTCAAAACCAGCCGGGAGCGTGGCCGTTGGCGTTGAAAACTCGCCGTCCGATTGCACGATCGTCTCGAAGCGTTGCTGGTTTTTGTCATAAAAAACGGCTTGCAGCGGCACTTTTTTATGGAAAATGGGGAGATGATGACCCTTTTGTTGGATGAAAAGCTGCGCAGCACTGCCCGACATTTTCATCGAGTCAATTTCAAAGGTCGGGTAGCCGGGGTTGAATATCCACGCGTCAAAAAACGGGTTCATGTCCACGCCCGAAAAGCCCGTCAGCGCGTCGCGGAACTGTTGCGCGCTCATGTCCTTGAAATGAAAACTGTCCAAAATGGCCATCATCGAGTGCCGGTAGAGCGTGTCGCCGAGGTAGCCGCGGAGGTTGTGATAGACGAGTGCGCCCTTGTTGTAGGTGTGCGTCCCGTAGGTCTGCGGCTGCGGCATGGGCGAAAGGGCGAGGTAGCCGCCGTCATCCTTGTGCGCGTTTCGGATGACGAAACGGGTGTTGTCGCGGCATTTTTTCTCAAAAGTAGCGCGGTCGTATGCCTTTTCGAGGAACAAATGGTGGCCATATTCCGCGCCGCCCTCTTTGATCCACATATCGATCGGCAAATTGGGGCCGGAAATATTGCCCCACCAATGGTGCGCAAACTCGTGGGCCATCAGCCCGGCGTTGTTTTGAGAGCCGTCGAACGCAAAATCGGGGTAGGCGATATTGTTGGAATGCTCCATCGCGCCCTTCGACGTGCCGACATAGCCGATGCGGCCCCAGACGTAAGGGCCGTACCAAGCCTCGAACGCCGCGATTGCATCATCAAGTTTTGAGAGCGATGCTTTTGCGTTGTTGACCTGCGCGGGCTTGCAGACTATTTCGATCGGGTGCGTCCCGTAACTGCCTGTGTATGAATCGGTTATGACCGAATAATTGCCGATGGCGACACCGAGGAGATAGGTCGGGAGCTGAAATTTCATGCGGTAATTGCGCAAAATGGTATCGCCGCCGAGGGCAGTTTCGCCCAAAAAATCGCCGCTGCAATAGGCTTTTCGACCCGCATTCGAGCGAACATGGAGGTCGTAAGTTGCCCGCTCGGCGAAACTGTCGAAACACGGGAACCAGGTCCGCCCGTTGTTTGGCGGGATTTCCGTCAGGCCGATGCCGAGGTTATAGGCGATGCCATTTTCAAAATAAAAACCGCCAAAATTGCAGGCGCAGGTCTTCGGCTTGCCGTGATATTTGACGGCGACGGTGGCCTCGTCGCCCGTGTTCATCGTCGCGGGCAGGGCGATATTTAGCCAAGTGCCCTTGTGCGAAAACACGAGCGGCTGGCCGAGCGCGCTCGTCACCTTATCGACGGTCAAAACTTCGAGGTCAAAATTGATGCTGGCGAGGCCGTCTTTTTTTGCCTTGAACAAAATGGTGGTCGTCCCGTAAATTTTCGAGCCAGCAAAATCCGTTGCGTCGAGCTGGATGTCGTAGTTCAAAACATCGAACGTATCGGAGCGACTGTTGAAATCGTAAAAATTCTCGGCGACCGCGTTCAGGCCGTTCAGGATCTCGCGCTTGGCGAGGTGGCAACCGCTGTAATGGCTCTGGTCGTCCTCGATCTGGGAAAAAACCGTTGGCAGGTTTGCCAAAAAAATGAGGGAAAGGAGGAAAATTCGCTTCATGCTTTTAATTTTTGCGAAAAATAAGTTGCCGGGGCATTTTTCGCGCAGCGAATTTTTGGAATGACCTTTTTTGGCCAAACCAGCCAGCTTTTTTGAACTAATTATTCAACGATGAAAATTTTCTGCATCGGCCGAAACTACGCCGAACACGCCAAGGAGCTCCGCAACGACCTGCCCACCGAGCCGCTCGTTTTTATGAAACCGCCGACCGCCCTTTTGCGGGAAAACAAGCCGTTTTACCTCCCGGATTTTACAAAAGACTGCCATTATGAGGGCGAGATCATCCTCCGCGTCGCGAAAAACGGGCGAAAGATCGAGCCACAATTTGCCAAAAACTATATCGGCGCCATCGGTTTTGGCATCGATTGGACGGCGCGAGACCTGCAGGACAAACTGAAGAGCAAGGGCCACCCGTGGGAAATCGCGAAAGGGTTTGACAGTTCGGCGGTCGTGTCGGACGAGTTTTTGCCCGCGGCCGATCTTGATCTGAACAACCTCCGTTTTCAATTGAAAAAAAACGGCGCCGTCGTCCAAAACGGCTGCACGGCGGATTTGATCTTCCCTTTCGAGGAGCTGATCTGCTACCTCTCCCAATTTTTTACCTTGCTGAAAGGCGATTATATTTTCACGGGAACGCCCGCCGGGGTCGGGCCAGCGAAGGTCGGGGATGTTTTTGAGGGGTTTATCGAGGGGAAAAAGATGGTGAGCTGTGCGGTGAAATGATGGGGCAACCCTGTTTTTAAATTTGTACTTTTGTTCAAACCACCCAAAGACAAGGCCATTGCTTTTGATATGCAAAAAACGACGATACTCCCTTCCGAATATTTGTCCGATTATTTGCGGTCATTGACCGTGGGCATAAAAGAATTGATGGGCAAGCTCCCGCCCAAAGGCGCATACTCGGCGGCTGATTTTGAACATTATGTGCAGCAAGCGGCCACCTATTCTTCCAATATCGAAGGCAACAGCATCGACTTCGACACTTTTTTGAAGAACAAGCGGTTCAACATCAAATCGAAGCCGAAGGAGATGGCCGAGATCGAGGACTTGGTAAAGGCGTACAATTTTGCCATGGAGAACGAACTGAACGAGGCCAATTTCCTGTACGCCCATAAACTGTTGAGCCGCCATATCCTTTCATTGAAAAGCCAACGGGGCATCGTCCGCGACCAGCAAGTGGGCATTTTCAGCCAGGGCCGCGTGGAATACATGGCCGTCGAGCCAGATTTTGTGCAACAAGAACTGTCCAAGCTGTTTGCCGACACCAAGCTTTTGCTGAACGGAAACCTGAACGAAGCCGAGACCTTCTATTTTGCCTCGATGCTCCACCTGGTGTTTGAAAAAATCCACCCTTTTATGGACGGCAACGGGCGGGCGGGGCGATTGTTGGAAAAATGGTTCCTCCATGCCCGTTTTGGCGATCAAGCTTGGGCCATTCCGAGCGAAAGGCATTACGCGCTCAACCGCACAACTTATTACCAGCATATCCATATCGGCGTGGATTATTATAGCCTCCAATGGGACAAGTGTTTGCCCTTTTTGTTGATGCTGCCGGAGGCGTTGGCTTCCGAGGGGTAATGGGTTGAGGTTTGATGGCTTGACATGAAAAAGCGC
>JANOQP010000138.1:0-3399 GCA_031414895.1 Saprospirales bacterium | reverse complement strand
CCTTTCATCTTAAAAACCAGCACTACGCCGCCGCCTTTTTTCCCTTCCGACGAAAGATAAAGCGTCCCGTCCGCGCCAAAGGCGATGCCCTCCGGTTGCGGCAAAAGGTCTTTGTCGAGCTTAAACGCGTGTTTCAAAATACCTTCCGGCGACAGCACGGCCAGCATTTTTCCGACGCTCGAAATGACATAGACCTCGCCCGTTTTCGGGTGGATTGCGAGGCCGCTCGGCGAAAACGGCTTCCCTTTTTTCGCGCCGGGCATCGCTTTTTCGACATCGCAGGGGTCGAGCGATAAGACCGGTTCTTGCTGAAATTGTTTTGTTTTAAGGTCAAATGCGATAAAACGCCGCACGTTGAAACTGTCCGCCATGCCCTTGCAGGCGAGCAGCAGGCGGTTGTTTTTTTCGTCAAAACAAAGCCCCTCAACGTCGTCGCGCCCCTGTTCGAGGAAGCCGCTCTCAAATTTTTCATAGCTCGGCGAACTGCCGTCGAGGTCGGTTATTTTGTACAGGTCGCCGTCGCTTTTGACGCACCAGACCGAGTCGCCGAGCATTACGAGGTCCTCAAAATCGCCTTTTTCGCGAAAAATGGGCGACCGCTCGACCTTCCCGGATTTTGAGTTGATGAAAAAAACCTGCCCTTTTTCGTCGCCAATGGCCGCCAAAAGTTCGGTGTCGCCAGTCATCGAAAGGCCGCTGATCTCGCGAAGTTCCTCGGGCAGGTCGATCGTTCGCGATGGGTCTCCGAGGTCGTACGGGATTTGGGAAACAGCTTTTTTTGAGAACAGGAAAAACGCAAAAAGCGCGATCAGGAGGGCGGAAAAAAGGAAGTTCAACATCTTTCGGTTGGGCGGTTTGGTCAAAAATAGCAGGTCAAAATTGGGTCTTCAAAACGGCGGTTTGCGGTTGGGAGTGCAAAGGTGGCTTGCTTTTTTTTAATTATTGATGGGATGACTTCAAGTCATCCCATCAATTGCCGCCCGTTTGATAAATAAAAAAAGGCCGCGCGAATCCGCTGGCCCCTTTGAAAATTGAGGGGATGACCCGAAGTCATCCCCTCAACATGAAAGCAAAATCGCTTATTTTCTGCAAAAACTATGTCCATATTCATCCGAGACATCAGCCAAACCGAGGTTTTGTGCCTCCCGGAAATCATCGCAAGCGGCCTCAAATTCTTGAAGTTCATAATGTGCCCGCGCCCGTGCGTATCGTGCCCGCGCCGCTTTTGGCCGCTGTTTGATGAGCGCGTCGAGGTCGGCAAGGGCCTCTTTGAAATTGCCCATCGAATATTCGACTTGCGAACGGTTGTAAAGCGCGTTCGGGTGGTTCGGCGACCAGGCTATGGCGTTTGAAAAGGAGGTGATGGCCCGTTCCGGCTGTTCGTTTTTCAAAAAATAAAGCCCCCGGATATTGAAAACGTCAGGATTCGTCGGCTCCATCGCGTCGGCCGATTCGATGTCGGCGAGCGCGGCGGCCATGTTGCCCATCTCCAAAAAACAATGCGCCCTGTTGATGTAAGCCTTCGACGACGACTCCAAAGTGATTGCCCTGTTGAGCCAGCCGAGTGCCTCGCGCCAGATGCCCATTTCGCAAAGCCCCGCGCCGAGGTTGGCAAGCAATTCCGCGTCGCCGGGCGTGCGCTGGGCCGCCTCGCGCCATGCCGCGACCGCCGTTTCGACCTGCCCGACCCGGAAAAGTGCGGTCGCCTTTGCCGACCATGCGCGCGGATTTTCGGCGTCCATTTCGATGGCCTTTTCCGCGTCCGCGATTGCGCCGTCAATATCGCCAGCCTCTTGACGGGCGAGCGAACAGGAAATGCGGACACGGCTCGATTTTTCGATGCCCAACGATTTTTCATAATGCGCAACTGCCTCTTTGTACAGCTTTTGCATAAAAAAACAGTTCGCCAACCGCTCGTATGCCTCTGCGTCGTGGCGGCTCAAATTGGACACTTTTTGGAAATCCTTGGCCGCATTTTCGTACTGCCCCTCGGTAAAATAGGCCGCGCCCCGGTTGAAAAGTGCGTCCGTTTTGTTCGGTTCGAGGTTGATGCTTTCTTCATAAAAAGCGATGGCCTCGACCAAACGGCCCTGCGTGTGGAGCGTTTTTCCGAGCGAAAAATAATCGGCAGCGGTCTGTGCGGAAAGTTGGGAACTGCCCAAAACGAGGGCGGCGATTGGAAAAATTTGGCGAAAGTTCATGTGGGAATCAATTTTTACATGGCACATGAGGGGCATTTGGGCGTTGCAAAAACGTCGCCATTTTTTTTGTTTCAACCCTTTGAGATCAAATATCCGTGCGAAATGGCCGCCTCTTTTTCCGAAAAATGTTGAAAAATCGCCGCCCTCGGCACGCTCCGCAAGGCCGCCAAATCGCCGGGGCGCACTTCTTCTTCCACGATTTTCAGCCCGATTTTTTGGTAGATTTTCAAATAATCCAGCCAGCGGAGCCTGTTTTGTGGCTGCACGGAATTGTCAATCGTGGCCCATGCTTTTTCCGAAAAACGGAGATAATTATAAATGGTGATGCCCCGGTCGAGGTGCGCAAAATGGTCGCTCAAATCCACAAAATGAGATTGGATGCCGTCCCGCCGACCGAGCCGGGCAAATTCGCACAAAATATCGTGCAAAATGCCCGGGTAAATATGCTCGAACGTGTTGTTCGAGTGGATCAGGTCGAAATGGCCGTCCGGGAAAACCATTTTTCGGGCGTCCGCGACCAGCAAATTCAGCCGCAACATTTCGAGCATTTTTTCAAAAGAAAGCCCCGGTTCGCGGTCGATTTTTTCCAAAACTTTGGCGCGTTCGGGCAACCATCCCGGCACAAAACGGTCGAGCCGCCCGTCGTTTTTCATCGTCAAAAAATAGCGCACGGTCGCCAAAAGCCGCTCGCGGTTTGCCAGCGGGTCGATGTCCACCGAGTGGACCTCCGACGCGCCCGCAAGGAACATCGCGACCGGGACGAGCGGATACCAGCCGGTGCCGAGTTCGAGCGTGCGGTTGAGCGGTCGGTCGCTGTGTTTTTTGAAAAATTGGAGGTGTTTCGTGCCGTGGCCGAGCCGGTCCTCCACAAAAGCGTCGGTCAGCCGCACCCCGCGCGTGACGTATTTTTGGAACAAAAAATTGACGCGCTGGCTGTAAGGCAGGAACGAAATGGCTTTTTGAGTGATGGCTTTCAAGTGCCATTTTCGGAGCGGCATGGTTTGACTTTTTGTAACTGGTTGGTTCGGTCATGTAACGGCGGCTTTAGCCGCCGATTTTGGTTACGGTTTCCATACAAATACCTGACTGGCATTTGCCAAACGTGCAAATCGGCGGCTAAAGCCGCCGCTACAAGATTTGACTTTTTGTGAAAATTGGCCGCAAAGTCCGCGATTTTAGGCCGGATTTTTATCGAAAC
>JANOQP010000137.1:0-4599 GCA_031414895.1 Saprospirales bacterium | reverse complement strand
CTTTTTTTTGACCAAAAACGGCAGCACATCCTCATTGAGGTTTTGAACACCCTACCCTAAAGGGAATAGGATGATTACCAAATAGGCACAATAGAGGTTTTCACATAGCCCACATAGATGATTGCAAGCAAAAAGCCTATTTTCTCTATGTGAAAAGCCCTTTCTGCCTATGTGATAAATCGTTGCGAAAAATTGCACAAAAAAATTGCGGCAACCCGAGCCACCCCGGATTGCCGCTATTTTTTTGGGTAAAATCCCGAAAAACTACTGTTTCACCAATTGCCGCGAAACAAGTTCCCCATCAACGATGATCCGCAATTGGTAGACGCCCGCAGGTTCCGCGCTCAAATCGAGTTCGAGGGCCGGTTGTTGTTTTTCAAAAAGAAGGGCCTTGACCAGTTTTCCGGTCACGTCGAAGATGTCGATCTGCGATTTGCGCGGCGGGTTGTTTTTGAACAAAAGTTCCGCGCGGCCGCTCGTCGGGTTTGGTAAAAGCACCATTCCCGTCGCCCATTCCGGCTCGTTTGCCGAGAGGAGGTTGTCCACGAAAACGTTTTGCGTGGCAATTAAACAGCCGTTCGCGTCGGTGATTTGGAGGACATAATTGCCCAAATTGAGGCCGGTCAGGTTTTGGTCGTTCGAGAAAAACACGCCGTCCTTTTTCCATTCAAACACAAAACCGGGCGTTCCACCGGCAATATTGACGGTAATCGCCCCGATCCCGGCGTTGCCAATATCGTTCACGACCGGGCTGACATTGATGGTCAATTGCGCCGGTTCGTTCAGGAAAAACGTGTGGATCGAGTTGCAGCCGCCGCCGTCGGTGACGGTCACGACATGGTCGCCCTTGCAAAGGTTGATGGCCTTTGCGGTCGTCTGGCCGTTGTCCCAAATGTAGGTAAATGGCCCCGCGCTGCCCGTCGGTTGGGCGGTCAAAGCACCGTTGCAATCGGCAAAACAGAGCGGCAGGTCTGGTTTTGCGGTCATCGCCGGGAGTTCCCAAACGGTCACGGTGAATGCGCAGGTGCCCACATTTCCGCCCGCGTCGGTGTACGACCAAGTGTTCGTCGTCACGCCAATTGGATATTGGACACCGCTCGAAAGGCCCGTTTCGAGGTTGAACTGGCCGCCGTTCCCAAGGCAATTGTCGAACGCAATCGGGAAATTATAGGCCACCACCGGGGTGCAGGACCAAGTTTCCTTGTTGTCCGGGCAAAGCAAAGTGGGCGGTTTGTTGTCGATTATATTGACCTGCACGATCTCCGTCGTGATGTTCCCGGCGGCATCCGTGGCGGTGATCGTCGCGAGTTGAAGGCCGAGCTGGGTGCAGTCGAAAAACAGTGGGGTGACCGACCAAAAGATCGCGCCGCAATTGTCCGTCGAGCCGTTGTCGAAGTCCGCGACGAGGAGCGTGGCCTTGCCGTTGTCGTCGATCGGGACGGTCGGAACCTGCAAATTGAGCACCGGCGGTTGGTTGTCCTGTGCGATTATTTCAACAAAAAACGCCAGCAAACAGCCGTTCGCATCGGTCACGCCGACGGAATGGTTGCCCGCGGAAAGCCCGGTCGCGGTCGGCGCGGTCGAGCCGTTGTCCCAATTGTACAAATAATTTGGCGTGCCGCCGCTCACTGAAACCGTTGCCGAGCCGTCCATATCGCCGGGGCAGGCCACGTTTTGGTGCGTCTCGGTGATGACGACCGCGCTTGGTTGGCCGAGCAGGTAGTTTTGGATCAGTGTGCAGCCGTTCGCGTCGGTCGCGGTGACGGAATAGGTTGCGGCGACGAGGCCGGTGATCTGTGGGCCCGTCATTCCGTTGGACCAAATAAAGGTCGCATTGCCCGTTTCGTTCATCAGATCGACCGAGATCTTGCCGTCGGCAAAACCGTTGCATTTCGCATTTTCGATGTTCGCGGCCATGGAAAGTTGGCAGGGCGCGACGGCCACGATGGTCGTGCCGACGGCTGTGCAACCGTTCGCATCGGTCGTGGTGACGCTAAAACTGCCCGGTTCGAGGCCGGAGATCGAGGCCGAAATTTGGCCGTTCGACCAAAGGAAAGTGTAGCCCGAAGTCCCGCCCGCGGAGGTTGCGGAGGCCGTTCCGTCGTTCGCGCCGACGATGCTTTGCCCGGTCGAACTGGTCAAAATGGTCAAAACGGTCGGTTGCGACAAGTTCGCGGAAGCGGTCGAGGTGCAGCCATCGGCATCCGTGACGATGACGTTTATTGGCCCTGCGGGCAAATTTTGCGCAACCGCAGCGGACTGGCCGTCGCTCCACAAATAGGAGAAACTGCCCGCGCCGAGCGTCGCCGAAGCGGTTGCCGAGCCGGAATTTCCACCAAAACAGAGCACGTTTTGCGAAGCTGAAATCGCCGCGAGGGGCGGCAAAGTTTGCTCGACAACTGCCGAAGCGGTCGCCGTGCAGCCATTTTGGACATTGGTCACCAATAAATTATAGGTCCCGGATTGATTGACCGACGGGTTCGGGGAATTGCCCCCGGAAACAATCTGGCCGTTCGCGGTCGTCCAATTATAGGTGAACAGGTTTCCGCCAACGGCGTTTCCGTTCAAAATAACTTGCGCCGTGTTGCAGTTCAATTTGCTCGGCGAAGAAGCGGTCGCGGTCGGCTGTGCAAAATTGCCGACGACATTGACAGTGGCCGAGTTGATGCAGCCGGTCGTGGTGTTCGTCACCAAAATTTGGTAAAAACCGGGCTGGTTGGCCTGCAAATTCAATGAATTTGGGTTGCCGATGATGCCGGGGCCGCTCCATTGATAGTTGAAATTGCCGCCCGTCGACGATCCATTTCCCGAAATATTGACCAGCGAATTGACGCAATTGATCTCGCCCAAAACCCCGGCGGTCGCCGTCGGGAGGATGACATTGCCGGTCACGTTGGCCGATGCCGAGGCTGTGCAGCCGTTCACGTTATTGGTCACGATGAGCGTGTAATTTCCGGGCGCGATGGCCGTCGCATTGATCTGGTTCACCGGGCCGGAGAACGAGCCGCCCGTCCACAGGTACGAAAAATTGCTGCCCGTCGAACTGCCGCCGCCGAGGAGCGCGACGTTTTGGTTGCCGCAAGTGACCGTTCCGTTGGCAAATGCGCCCGCGGTTGGCGTGCCGAAATCGCCGGGCACATTGACCGTCAGGGTCTTCGTGCAGCCCGTCGCGTCGGTCGCGATGACGGTATGATCGCCCGCGGCGAGGTTGGTCGCCGTCGCGTTGGTCTGTCCGTTGTTCCACAAATAGGTGATCGCGCCGACACCGCCCGATGCCGCGACCGCAGCCGAGCCGCCCGACGGGTTTTTGCAGTTCGTGCCCGTAATTTCGAGCGGTGCGATATTGATGATCGGCGGTTGGGTCAGCAAAAAGGAGTCCTTGTTGGTGCAGCCTTTTTGGTCGGTGACAATCAATTTATAAAAGCCCGGCGCGAGACCTGACGGGTCTGCGACATTGCCGAGGAACGGAGTCCAGGCATAAAAATAGGGCTCCACGCCATCTTTCGCGGTCGTGTTGATGGAACCGTTGTTGAATCCAAAACAGGCGATATTGGTGGCCACGCCCGACAAATTGACCTCGTCGGCGATGACAACATAAGTGCCGGCAGCCGTGCCGCCGCAGCCCGCACCGTCCTCGACCTCGGTCAATTTATAGATGCCGGCCTCGGTCACTTCGAGTTGAAAAGGGCTGCTGCCGATGCCCGAATAGGTTTCCGGCGCACCGTTGTAAGTATAGGTGATCGACCACGGCCCCTCGCCGGTCAGGACGATCGGGATGCTCACTTTCGCGCTGCCCGTGCGGCAAAGGGTGGCCGTTCCGCCCGTCGTAGCCTTTGGGAGGGCGCGGATTTTTACGGGAAAAGTGCCGACGATGGTCTTGCCGCAATCGTCGGTGACGGTCACTTTATAGGTCGTCGAATTGTTGGTGAACGGGCTGATGAAGGATTCGGTCGAGCCGTTGCTCCATTTATATTTGTACGGTTCGTCGCCGTTCAGCACGATCGGTTCGAGGAAAACCGGGCCGGGGCCGCAATTTTCGGTCACCCCCGCATCGAAAACCTCCAGCGGCGTGTAATCGCGGATGATGATTTCTTGATAGGGCATCGTGCAGGAACACGGGTTCGAGATCGTCAACCGGATATTCTCGTCGCCCTCAAAAAGGGCATCGGGGAAGACGGTTACCGGGATCGAGACCGAATTGACGTTCGCCGGGATCGTCACGACCGCCGGAATCGGTGCATAATCAACGCCCGGCGTGGCCGAACCGCTGATGACGTAGGTGACCGTCACGGGCAATTGCAGGTTTGCACCCTGTACGCGCTCAAAAAGGAACTCGCCCACATCACAGCTTTCGATCGCGATATTGTTGTCCGGGTCGCCATCGACGGAGGTCGAAATCTTGCCCTTGGTGCCGCTCGAAAATCCGGCCGCTTGGATGAACACCGCGGAATCGCCGTTCCCGTCCCCGACATCGGCAATCTTGATGCGCACATTATAGGTTTGGCAGGGGACAAAATTCGCGCTGATCGTGCTCAACGTGGCCGAAAAACCGTCGTATTGGATAGCTTGGGTGGTCAAACTGGTGTTGCCTGGGCCGCA
>JANOQP010000136.1:0-7829 GCA_031414895.1 Saprospirales bacterium | reverse complement strand
CTTTTTTTTGACCAAAACCAAATTGCCTCAATAAAAAAACTGCTCCTTCACGATCTTCCCATCCTTTACCTGATAGACACAAACCTCGGCATCGGTCTTTCGTGGCTTGCCTTTATAGGTGATGTCCATCGAAAAGGCGATTGAAAAATGGTCGCCCGCGATGATCGGGCCGGTGATGTTGCTGCCGTGAAATTCCTCGACATATTCGGCCCAATGCTTCCCTTTTTCCATGATGGCGGCGAGACCTTCCGTGCGGACGGGCATGCCCATTTCGGCGGCGTTTTCGGGTTCGAGGCTGACAGCACCTGCGGCGTAAAGCTCGCGCTGGGCCTGTTCAAATTTGCCCTGGCTGCAAAGCACGGTGAGGCGGTCGGCGACTTGTTCGATTGTCATTTTGATCAAGATTTTAAATGGTGAAACAATGGGGCAAAGTTAAAAATGCGTTTTCTTTTTTAAAACTTTTGTTTAAAATAAATTTAAATTTGTTTTAAAAAATGACCCCGCTTTCAACTGCCCTCAACTTTTTGAACACATAGGCGCATAGGTATTTCACATAGTCAAGATAGCATGAAACCGTTCAAAACCCATGATTTCTAGGTGAATCTGCTATGTCCCTATTTGTTGTAAAAATTATGCACGGTTTAAAATTGGATTTGAATTTGTTTCAGTTCTTTGCAGCTTATTCAATCTCGCTACATGAAGTTCTTCCGTCCGCTCCTTTTGGGGCTTGCGCTCCATTTCACGGTTTTTCAAACCGCCTTTTCCCAAAACAACGCCACCAACCTCCCTCCCCTCGCGCCGCCAAATATTACGTCTGCAACCCCCGAATGGGCCATCGAGATGTATTCCGAAAAGCCCAACGTCCGGCTCGTGGACTGGCTTTATGGCGAATATTTCAAGACCCATCCTTTTGAAAAAACAGTCGATACGCGCAACTACAAACATTGGCGGCGGTACCTCGACCGATATGACCTGGTCCAGCCCGGCGGCAGCATCCTCGTCCCGACCGATGCCGAGCGCGCCACCGAAACACGCGATTGGCTGATCAAAAAGGCCGAACACGACAGCGACCCGGACCGCGACCCGATGTCGACTTGGGCGCAGCTCGGCCCGTATGAAAACACGGGAACGGGGACTTCTTTTACCAATGTTCAGTCGTGCCAAGTGGCTTTTTCGCAGTCTTTGAGCGATTTGAACGTGCTATTTTCCGTTTCGCAAAACGGCAAAATTTTCAAGACCGTCAATCACGGCGACTCCTGGGCAGCCGTCGGCGAGAACTATTTTTTTGACGGCGACACTTGGACGGAGCAATGCATCACCGTGCACCCGAGCAATTCGAGCATCGTTTATTATGGTTCGGCCTCCAAAATTTGGAAAACAACGGATGGCGGCACGACCTGGACGACCATTTTCACTTTTTCCGGCCTTGAGCCGAACACGATTTTGATCGACCCGATTGCCCCGGACAACGTCCTTGTTTGTTCAGAAAAAGGTGTTTTTCGAAGCACCGACGGCGGTGTGATTTTCACACAGGTTCGGGCGGGCGTTTCGTGGGACATTCGTTTTAAAACGAATGCGCCGATGACCGTTTTTGGCATTTTTCAGAACGGATTGAAGTCGGATTTTTACAAATCAGCGGACGGCGGCGCAACTTGGAACCCGAGCCTCACGGGCTGGTTTTCGCTTCCACAAACCTCCGACGGTGGCGGGCGGATGACCGTTTCGACAGGCAACCCAAACTTGATTTATTGCTTTATTTTGGGTCGCGTCACGGGCGATAATGCCTCGCAGCCGATAGTCGGCATCGCAAAAAGCACCGATGCGGGCGCGAATTGGACGCAACCCGTCACTTGGAACACCAACAAACGTTGGACGGGAACAGGCACGGACTCCGTGACCATCAATAGCGGGCAAGGTTATTACGACCTCGATATGGAAGTTTCGGATGCCAACGACAACTTGGTTTTTTTTGGCACACAGTCCGATTGGACGACGACGAACAGTTTTACGACTGTCCAGAACCTTGATTTGGTGCATGCCGACGTTCAAGAAATCCATTTCAACGGCCCGAACGATATGTGGGTCGCAACGGACGGCGGCATGGATTTGCTCGATGCAAACTTGACGACGAACACGCCGAAGTCAAAAGGCATCACGGGCACCGAGTTTTGGGGCTTCGATCAAGGTTGGAACGAGGACACGCACGTCGGTTCTTACTATCACAACGGCACTTCCGGCTATCGGCCCGCCTATCCGAGCAACCAATGGCGACAATTTGGCGGGGCCGAACCAGCAACGGGCTATGTGAGCGTCGGCAACCCGGCCAAGGCATGGTTCAGCGAGGTCGGCGGACGGTACATGCCGACGACCATCGACGGCGAGGTGAAATCTTTTACCTACGGAAAATTTCCCAACGAGTCGTCGAACGGGCAGGACCGGCGCAGCGAGATCGTGGCGCACCCGCAATATTTCGACACCCATTTCTTCGGAACGGACCATATTTTATGGAAAACAACCGATGCCGGGGCCAGTTTTACGGCACAATACACGTTCGGCACGAACCCGCTCGACATCGTAACGAGCATCGAGATCGCCCGCTCGAACCCGCTGGTGATGTACGTTTATCAGCTCATCGAGGTTGGCTACACGGGCAAGCTTTGGAAATCGACCGACGGCGGCACGACCTTCAACGTGGTCGCCCAACCCGCCGGCGCGCCGACCGGCGACGGCTGTTTCATCGCCGTCAGCCCATCAAATGCCGACAGCATTTGGGTCGCTTATAATAAAACGAGCACGGCCAATAAAGTCTTTCAAGGCATCGTCGGCGCGGGCGCACCGGCTTGGGTCAATATCACCGGGCCGGCCGCGCTGACCGGCTTCGTCCCGAACGCGTTCATCCATATTGGCGGGACAAATGGCGGGCTATACCTGATGTCGAAACACACGGTTTTTTACCGGAAAGTTGGGCAAACGGACTGGCAGCCGTTCGGCAATATGCTCCCCACGAAACTCGACTGCAACTACCTCCGGCCTTTTTACAAAGAAGGGAAACTGAGGATGGCGACCAACGACCGCGGCCTTTGGGGTGTCGATTTTTATGAAGTGCCGACCACTTTTTACCCGATGGCGACGGTCAATAAAAAGACCGCTTATTGCCAGCGCGATACCTTTTATTTCGATGACTATTCGATGGTCAACCACACGGGCGCGTCGTGGGCCTGGTCATTTCCGGGCGCGACGACGGTCATCGGCGCATCGACCCGCAACCCGAAAGTGGTATTCGGCACGGCCGGAAATTATACCGCGACCATGACCCTGACCACGCCGCTTGGGGTGAAAACGGCCACGGTCACGGTCTCCGTTTTGGCGGAATGCGCACCCGATACGGTTCGCGGCCAAGCCCTTCGGACGGTGGCAAATGGCGATTATTTTGTGGTAAATGATGCCGCTTTGACCAATTTGACCAATTTCACGTTCACCGGCTGGTGGAAACCGAACGGGGCGCAGGATGCTTTTGCCGCCATTTTCAACAATGGGGAATGGTGCGCACATTGCGACGACGAGGAAGGCCTGATCTTCGATTATGACGGGACAGAACTTTGGTACCGCTGGCCCGGCAATGCGGGCAATTGGGGCAGTTCGAGCGGCATGACCATTCCGCTGAACGAGTGGAGCTATGTCGCGCTTGTCATCCGCCCAACGGGGGCGACGCTTTATTTGAACGATAAAAAATACGTCCACAACATCACGCTCACGGCTGGCAGCATCCAAAACCTGTCCATTGGGAACGGTTTTTATTCGAAATATTTCAAGGGCGATATCGATGAAGTTACGATGTGGAACCGCTCATTGACCGACGATGAGGTGCGACGGCTACGGCATATCACCCGCGAGGATGTGATTGCCGGCGACCCGAACTTGATCGCTTATTGGCAATTCAACGGCACCTCGACCGCCATGCAAATGCAAGACCGCGTCGGTGTCCGCCACGGATCATTGATCGGCGGGGCAACCATCGCGACCTCAACAGCCCCGATCGGCGGCGGCTCGGCGCAGATTTTACCGCTGACGACAGGGAATTTTTTGTACAATTTTCCAACGGTCGGCACGTCCGTCACGATGTCCGATTGCGACGATCTGGCCGGTTCGATGGTGGCCACGCGGCTCAATGTCCCGCCGAACATCGTCCCGGTTGCGGGCGCGACGGCCACGAACCAATGGTTTTTGAACTATTACAGCACCGGGACGACTTTCGCGCCCGTCGAAAGCATCGAACTGACGGCAACGGACGTGCCTTTTATTGCAGGAATATCAACGGCGAGCGATGCCGTTTTGCACCAAAGGACGGTCAATGGCGACGCGGCAACTTGGGCCGCAAAAGCAAAAGGCACGACCATCACAGGCGCTAAAATTATTTTTAACCGAAAGGCGAACATCACGTCCGGCATCCAAATCGGCCTTTCCGACGGTGCGCCCGCTTTTTCAGAAACCGACCCCGGCAGCCCCTGTGGCCTGACCGATGGGCCGATCAAATCGCTGAATACCAACGGCGGCGGCAACTATGCGAGGACCAACACCGCCGTCCCGCTCGGCACGACGAACACGATCACCATTGCCGGTTGGGTAAAACCGACCGGGACGCAGGCGGCGAACGCGGGCATCTTTTTTTCGGCAAGCGGCGGGGCGACGGGCCTTAATTTCCGCTCGGCCAACCAGCTTGGCTATCACTGGGCCGACGGTTCGGGCTCGTACAGTTGGGCGGGCGGGCCGACCGTCCCAGCCGATGTTTGGTCGCATATTGCGATGGTGGTCAAAGCCGATTCCGCCATTTTTTATTTGAACGGGGTGAAATCTGCACGTGCCGCTGCCCATGTTGCGGTCAATTTTTCGAGCGTTTTCCATTTTGGGAATGACCGGGGAAATTCCAGCCGGACGATGAACGGCGAGCTGGACGAGATCCGTTTTTACAACCGCGCCCTTTCGCAGGGCGAAATCCGCAACCTTCGGCATTTGACCTATCCTAGCTACGGGGCGGCGGACGCGACGCTGATTTCTTATTTTAAAATGAACGAGGCATCGGGCGTGATCTATGACCGGAAAGGCTCGACGAACGCCTCGCTGCTCGGCACGGCGACCCGCCTCGACGAAACTGGGCCTTTCAATATTGGCCTGACCCAGCGGCTCAATGTTGCAATCGCCAACTCGACCGCCATTTTTGACCAAGCCGGGCTGAACATCACTTTCGGCCCCAACCACCCGAACGGAGAGCTTTGCACAAGCCGCCTCGACAGTCTCCCGCACGCGCTGCCCGCCAATTTTGAGGTCACCGGAAAACGGTATTGGGCCATCAACAACCACGGCTCGAACAACTCGACGCTCAACGTGACGGGCATGGTTTTTTCGGGGATCCATGTCAATTCGACCGTCGCCAGCCGCTATAAACTTTATAAAAGAACGTCGAACGACCACCTCAACAATTGGGTCTTTGTCGATGCTGCCGATGCCGTCACGACGGGCACGAGCGGCTCGATCACGTTCAATTCGGGGCTGGCAGTAACCGCTTTTTCGCAGTTCGTCATTTTGGAAAAAGGAGTTCGCGTTTCCGCAAAAGTCTTTTTGCAGGCCAATTATTCAACGGGAACAGGCCAAATGGGCGATAATTTGCGCAGCGCTGGCCTCCTCCCGACAGCGGAACCGTATGCCGCGCTCGGTTTTGGGCATGTCGAGGGCGGGGGCGAAACCGTGGCCAGTTCGGTTTTTTCAACAACTGGAAACGACGCAATCGTCGATTGGGTTTTCATGGAACTGCGCGACAAAAACAACCCGGCGACCAAACTTTTCACCCGCTCGGCACTGCTCCAAAAAGACGGCGACGTGGTGGATATTGACGGCACCGCGCCCGTCCATTTCGCGAACGCGGCGGCGGACGATTATTTCATCGCCATCAAGCACCGCAACCATTTGGCCGTGCGAACGGATGCCGTCGTTTCATTGACCGAAAACGCGACGGCGATTGATTTTTCCAACAATCCCGCAATCATTTACAAACCCGTCGGCCACCCGAACGAGGCCATCGCGACCCTCGCCCCCGGCAAATACGGACTCTGGGCGGGCAACGCAAACGGCGATTTGTCGGTAAAAATGATCGGGCCGTTCCCGTCAAACAACGATTACCTCAAACTCCTGAACGTCCTCGGCAGCTCGACGGCCACCCAGCTCAATGTTTATTCTCAACAAGATTTGAACATGGACGGCGCGGTGAAAATGATCGGGCCGTTCCCGTCGAACAACGATTATCTCAAACTTTTGAACGTCCTCGGCAGTTCAACCACCACGATCCTTCAAGCATTTTGATCATGAAAAAAGCAAGTTTCTTCCTCGCCGCCGCGCTCTGCGTGATGTGCCTTGACCTGTCGGGCCAATATTTCAAAGCCTCTTTTTCGTTCAACCAAGCGGAGCAAAAATTGAGTTTTTACGTCAAGCCGATCAATGGCAACATCACCTCGGCGATTGGCGGTTTTCAGTTTGCCGTCCGCTCGCCGACCGTTGCGAACGTGGTTTTCGGCGCAATCACCAACAATAACGCGAACACGATGCCCGCGACCGGTTTCCCTGGCCTCAACATGGTCACGGCGGCGACCACCTATACGGGGCAAAACCTCCAATATTTCAATTTTACGAGCACAATTGTGTCCCAAACCTATGTCCAGGACACGGAATACCTCGTTTTTTCGATAATCTTGGGCGGCAACACCAACACGAACCTCGAATTGATCACCAATTACATCAACCCAAACCCCGACGGAACGCCCACTTTTGTCGTGTCGGACGGTGCGGGGCTTCCGTTGATCGACCCGGCCCTGACCGACATTTTTTACCCGTTCCAGACGACGAACGCGAACGATATCTACTACCTCCTCGCCGTTGTTTTGCCGCTCGAACTGACTCAATTTGAGGCACGGGCAAAAGCAAAAACCATCGACCTTTTTTGGGAAACAGAAACGGAAACGGCTTTCTACGGCTTTGAAATCGAGCGGTCGGAGGACGGCGAAAATTTCCGCACGATTGGTTTTGAAAAAGCAAAAGGTGGTTCATTTTCAACCAGTTATGCGTTTTCGGATGCCGATGTCAAGCCGGGGGTCGACTATTTTTATCGCCTAAAAATGCTGGACCGCGACGGCCAATCCACGTTTTCAAAAATCCGCACGGCGCGGATCGAGGGCCGCCAAACTGGCGCAAAAATCTACCCAAGCCCGGCGAGCGAAATGCTGAAAGTCGAGTTTGGCGATGAAAAACCCGACCATCTCGCGGTCTTTGATGGGGGCGGGAAATTGCTTTTTTCGAGGTCGAATTTGGGGGAAACGGGCGCGGATTTGGATGTTTCTGCACTCGCGGATGGGTGGTATTTGTTGCGGCTATTTTCAAAAAATGATGGGATGGAAATGGGGAGTTTCCGGTTTTTAAAGGAGGGGAAATGAGGTTTTGGGGGCAATAAAAGTCCAGTTGTCGAGCATTTGTTCATTGGCACCCACGACAAATCGACAAAAAATTGGCCGCGCAGCCCGTCCGCGACGCGCAATATTTCACCCATCGCCAGCACCTCGAATGGGCCGTTTTAAGTGATTGCTCGAAAATAATCAGGCATTTCACTTTGCCCCGGAGTGGCCGTTGTTCGGCATCCTCGCCAACAACAATTTGGCCGTTGTTCGGCTTCCTCGCCAACAACGGCCAAATAATAATTTGTTGTTGGCGGGGACGCCTAACAACGGCCAAATAATAATTGTTGTTGGCGGGAACGCCGAACAACGGCCACTTCGGGTTTCTAAAAA
>JANOQP010000135.1:0-5586 GCA_031414895.1 Saprospirales bacterium | reverse complement strand
TCCAGTTCTATTTTTAGGAGATAATAATAGGTCGCCGTCGGGACTGGTTCGCCCCGGAACTTGCTGTTGCCGCCCCACCCTTCTGGGTTTTTCGAGTACGGGTCGAGCTCGAAAACGACCTCGCCCCATTGGTTGACGATGGTCATCGAGGCGCGGTCGCGGTCGATTTTGAGGTCCTTTTCATTTTCTATGAAAGTAACGGGGTCGAAAAATCCGTTGATGTTGTCGCCGTCGGGGGTGATGAAGTTCGGCATTTTGCTCGGCATATAAAACCAAACGCTCGCCGTGTCGCAGGGCCCAGGGCAAAGGATCGGGCAAAGCTCGTAATCGAAATGCCCCCATCCGAAAAAACCATTTTGGGGCAGGGTCAATATCAAAATGCCACCGCCTTCATGGGTCACCGAGCCGGCCTCGGGCGGCGCGACGACCGATATTTTCCATTTGCCGGAGGCGGGGAGGAGGTCGTTCGCGGTTACGTCGATGGGCATTTCCAACAGGCCGGGGGTAGGCCGCACCGAGTCGCCCACGGCCGTCGCGTATTCTATTTCAAAAACTTTGAGGGTCAGCGTGATAGTGCTGTCGCAGCCCGCCAGCGATTGGCAAAGCATGGTGTAGACCCCCGATTTCGTGATTTTTTGGCCGCATATTTCAATAAAATCGCCCTCGCAGATGCTCTCGACAATCGTCCGCTCGGTCGTCGGGTGGATGGTGACGGGGGCAGAATCGGCAGCGGTGCAGCCGTTCGAGGTTGTGGTCACGACGACTTTGTAAAGACCGCCCGCCGCCGCCGTTGTTGCCGGGATGACTGGGCTTTGGTCGGTCGAGGTGAAATTGTCCGGGCCAGTCCATTTTCGGGAAACACCCGTCGCACCGCCCATTTCCTTCAAAAAAAGCGTTTCTTTTTCACAAAGCCCAGGCGGCGCGATGAGCTGCACCGGGGGCTTGGCGATGTCCTGCAAAACAGCCCCGCTGGCCGTCGCGGAACAGCCGCCGGGCGAATTGGTCACCGTCAGGGAATAGCTGCCAGGTTGGGAAACGGTTGGTTGGGGCAGGTTTTTGTTGCCCGCATCGATGCCCGGTCCGGCCCATGAATAGGACAGCCCTCCCGATGCTTCCGTGCCGAGCGTGATGGCGGTATTTGTGCAGGTCAGCGTTTGCTGCGGCCCGGTTTCGGCAGCGAGCAATACTTCGGAAACATGGGTCACGATCGTTGTCGAGCAACCCGTGATCGGGTCGGTGATGGTCAAAAAATAATCGCCCATCACCGAAACGGAGACGGACTTTGTGGCCCCGTTGAAATTGTTCGGGCCCGCCCAGTTGAAAAGGGCGTTTGGCGTGGCCGAGTTGGCCGTGAGCATCGTCGGCGCACCGTTGCATAGGGTCGTGTCGCCCGAAATGGAGGCCGTCGGCAGGTCTTGCGCGTTCGAAACAATGGCCGATGCGATGGCCGTACAGCCGTTCACCAGATTAGTGACCGTGACGGCATAAGTGCCTGATATTGTCGCATTTATGCTCAACCCGGTCGCGCCCGTTGACCACAAACAAGTGCCGCCGCTGGCTATCAAATTGGCCGACTGGCTTGCGCAGGTCAACATGACGGACGGCGGGTTTATCGAGGCCATCGGCGGGGCCGTGTTTTGGGTGATGATTTGCGTGGCCGTGGCCGTGCAGCTATTCGCCGGGTTCGTCGTGGTCACGGCATAAGTGCCTGATAATGAGATGGTTATCGCGGCTGTGGTCGAGTTGTTTGACCATAAATAAGCCCAACCACCGGGCGTGGACAGGGTTGCGCTGTTCGTCGAGCAATTCAGTTCCGCCGCCGTCGTCGAAATTACCGCCGTCGGCAACGCGATGTTTTGGGTGATTGTTTGCGAGGCCGTGGCCGTACAGCCGTTCGCCGGGTCGGTCACGGTGACGGTGTAAATGTTCGGCGAGGAGACTGTTATCGAGGGATTGGCCGAGTTGCTCGACCAGTTATAGTTTCCCCCGCCCGTCGCGGCGAGTATCGAGGTGGCAGCGGCACAGGTCAGTTCCGCCGCCGTCGTCGAAATTATCGCCGTCGGCAACGCGATGTTTTGGGTGATTGTTTGCGAGGCCGTGGCCGTGCAGCCGTTCCCCGGATCGGTCACCGTCACGGTGTAAGTGTTCGGCGAGGAGACGGTTATCGAGGGATTGGACGAGTTGCTCGACCAGTTATAGTTTCCCCCGCCTGTCGCGGCGATTGTCGCGGTAGCCGCCGCGCAGGTCAGTTCCGCCGCCGTCGTCGAAATTATTGCCGTTGGCAAAATGGTGTTTTGGGTGATGATTTGCGTGGCCGTGGCCGTGCAGCCGTTTGCCGGGTCGGTCACCGTCACGGTATAAGTGTTCGGCGAGGAGACGGTTATGGCGGCTGTTGTGGAGTCGTTCGACCATATATAATCCATGCCGCTCGGCGCGGATAGGTTTATAGAGGGGGTTGTGCAGTTCAGTTCCGGCGCGGTCGGGTTTATTGAAATGGCAAAACTTGGGCAAACGACCGAGACCATAGAACAGGTTTTTTCCTCCGTGCACATCCCGATTGCCGTGAGACAGACCATATAGTTTCCTGTATCTGGAAAAATATGCTCCGGCGAAACCTCCGTTGAGGTTTGGCCGGAGCCAAATTCCCATAGATATGTCGAGGCAAAAAAGGAGGCATTGTTGAAGTTGGCCTTTCTGCCTTTTTTGGTTGTGGTGAATTTTGAAGTCGGTGGCGGGACTTCATTGATGTGCTGGGTGATGGTATCAACTCCGCAAGGCCCATTTATGAAAATCGAAACCGGGCCGGGTTGGCCGATAACAATAGTGGGTGTGGTTTCGCCAGTGCTCCATTGGTAGGTCTCTCCAAAGTCTGGAGCTCCAAAGGTCAGCGTGGTCGTTTCCCCGGGGCAATAGAGTGGGCTGCCAGAAAATGAAAAAAACTGATCTATATCAAGTTCTTGATTCGCCATGGATTCGTTGCCGCATAGGTCAACAGCAGACCATTTGCGGTGGAGTTCAAACTTGTTGCTACAGGTGCCGGGAAAAACTTCCTCTGTGTATATAATAATGACGCTCGGGTCGCAATTGTCCATGGCCGCAATGACCGAGGGGAGTGTTGGAACCCCTGTCGATAAATCAACATAAAAATAAAAATCCGGTGGCAAAATCAAGCTCGGCGCGAGGTTGTCATTGACGTGGATGACCTGCACGGCGGTGGTCGCATTGCCGCATGCGTCCTGTATCGACCAAGTCCTGTTCACGGTGAACCTGTTTGGACAAGTGCCGGGGATGGTATCTTCCTCAAAAAACGGCACGGCTTGTTGGATACAATTTATCTCTGCAATCACAATGGGCGCAGCGGGGATAAGACCGGAACAGGTGACATTTACCACCGGCGGCGACGGAAGGGTGGTGAAAAAAGGTATTGGATTGTCACCAATGCTGATCAATTGAACACGTTGTGTGCTGTTTCCCGCAACATCGGTCGCCGTCCATTTCCGGATTATCAAAAAATCGTTGGTGCACGTCCCCGGGCTTGTGGTTTCTTCATAAACCACAACCACCGGGATTCCAGAGTCGTCTGTCGCCGTTAGAATCGAGACCGCTGGAACATCTTGGCCGCAGGAAACATTCACCACCGCAACCGGCGCCGGCCCATCCCAAACCGGGGGGATCGTATCTGCCAGCAAACCGGGCAGGCCCATACTTTTGGCTTCAATGCAAAAAGCCATGCCGAGCAAAAAGAGGATGGCCGCATTTTTCGGCAAAATGTTTTTGGAAAAAAAGGGGTAGGCGGCTTTTTGTCGCATGGTCAAAATAGTGGATCAGGTGTTTTTCAATGTGCGAATTTAGGAATAAAACACATTTGAGCCCTACCCAAAATGGGCAATCGACATGAAAATGCTTTGTTTTAAAAAAACAAAAAACCCGGCCACTTGCGCGCCCGGGCTTTTGAAAAAGCCAACTGAAAACCGTTCAATCAACCATTATTTTCATCGTATTGGTCACATGGGAAGTGATGCTCGTGGCGAACTCGACCGGCGTGCCCTGACCTGTTTGTTGGCCCTGGATGCTCAATTCGTCGCCCATCAGCGGGATGGATTGGCCGTCCACGGCCTGCACGAAAGTGAGTTCGATGCGGATGGCCTCCGGCGTTCCGAAGGTCGAGGTTTCGATCGCTTTGACGCGGCCCATCGCAAAGGCACCGGTGCGGATCGCGATCTCGCCCTCGGCCATCACATCGGCAACGACGCGGAACCGGAACATTTTGCCGACGGTCACTTGGTCGGAGTAGATTTTTTCGGCGGTTTCGAGGAGCAGGATTGTTCCAGCTGTTGAAAGCCCTCGGTCAGCCAGAAATTGCCCTTTTCGAGATGCTGGATGCCAATCTCGGCGGTCGAAAAAGTGAGGCTGCCGCCCGCCGAGGTTGCCGCCTCGCCGCCGAGGAAATTGACGGACGCAGGGGTGAGGCTTTGGGCAGCGAGATGGGCGGCGGCGATCTGTAAAAATAGGAAGGGCAGTATTTTTTTCATGGGGAAATGCTGTTTGGGCCATTGCGTAATCCGTGAACTTCCGCACAACTATTCGGGCTTATTGGGCAGTTGTTTCATCCCTCTCCCAATTTTCGGGTCGGCGAGCAAAGCCATTTGGTAAATCGCCACTTCGTTGAGTTCTTCGAGGCGTTCATCTTGGGCAAGCCCTTCTTTGATGAAATGAGCGTTTAGGTTTTCGAGGTTCGCCAAAACCAAAAGTTGTTCGGCGGTGGCGTAGTCCCTGATGTTGCCTTTTTGGTCGGGGTTTGCTGTCTGCCATTGCTTTGCCGTGACCCCGAAAAGGGCGACGTTTAGCAAATCCGCCTCGCTCGCGTACACGATGCCCGCTTGTTTCGATGCCAAAATTTTTGGCGGGATAAGGTACATTTTCACCGCGTCGGTGTGGATGTGGTAGTTGATTTTGGCGAGGGTGCGTTTGACGCTCCAATCCAGCACTCCCCTACTCTGTTCGGCTTCCAGTTCTTTGAGCCTTTGAAATTCTTTGAGCAAGTAGAGCTTGAAAATTGGGCTTACCCATGAGCAAAATTCAAAGGCGATGTCCCTGTGGGCATATGTCCCGCCGTAACCGCCTTGCTTGGCTTTCAATCCAACGGCGTTGGTTTCCTCGACCCATTGTTTCGTCGTGAGAAAAAAGGAATTTAGCCCCGCTTTTTTTTCAATCCCATCGAATCCGATGGGATTGAAATTTGGATTGTGCAACTGCTCCCACACGCCCAAATAGGCAATGGTGTTCCTGTTGCGAAGCCAACTGCTGATGACAACATCGGTTCTTTCGTTGATTTTTTTTGCGATGTCGGTCAATGAAATATAATCCTGGGCCTCATCCGTTAAAAGCCTTATTTCCAAGCCCTGAACATTGATTGTGTTTTTTGCCATTTTGATCGGTTAGTGATAAAAATATGCGGCTCATGTTCCCAGCACGCTGAAAACCCTGTTTTTGAGTTGGTATTTCAGCGCGTTGGGAACATGAGCCAAGTTTTTGGAAAAAAAGGGGAGGGCGGTTTTTTGTCGCATGGTCAAAATAGTGGATCAG
>JANOQP010000134.1:0-1819 GCA_031414895.1 Saprospirales bacterium | reverse complement strand
TTAACAAAAAAACCAAAACCTTGTAACCCAAAAAATTTCGCCCCGTCTTCCTTTCATCCACGCCAAAACGAACAATCGCCCGCTCCATGACGCTACCAGAATTTAACCTTCAAATAGTCCCTCTGAAGCACAAACTCTATCGATTTGCGCAACGGATCACGAGCAACGGCCACGAGGCGGAAGATGTCGTGCAGGAGGTGATGGAGAAAATTTGGGCAAAACGAGACGACCAACAGGCCGCCTCCGTCCAAAACTGGGAAGCGTGGAGCATGACCCTGACGCGCAATTTGAGCATCGACAAGACCCGCTCGAAATACCGCCAATCGGTCGGCCCGCTGCCCGAAAAATTTGAGCTGAAAGGCTCGGCTCGCACGCCGCAACAAGAACTCGAAACCTCGGAAACCTTCTCGTCCGTCAAAAAAATCATGGCCGGGCTGCCCGAAAAACAGCGCATGGTGATGCACCTGCGCGACATCGAGGAACAGACCTACGATGAGATAAGCCAGATAATGAACATTACGGTTGAAGATGTAAAAATCTCGCTGCACAGGGCCAGGAAATCGGTCCGCGAAAAAATGCTTGCTTGATGTTTTGTTTATTACCTATTCATAAAACTCAATAAAATCACTAAATTTTCAATAAAAAAATGACGCGCGCAGACATTGATAAATTATTGGAAAAATACTTTCAGGGCGACACCTCGCTCGATGAGGAAAACGAACTGAAACAGCATTTTTCGCAACACGCGATAGACCCGGACTTGGGGCATTGGAAACCGCTCTTTATTTATTTGAAAAGCGAAAAAGGGGTGGAAATGCCAGCGCTAAAAGCAGTCCAATTACGCCCCATTTTGGGCGGAAAACGAACTGGCTGGCGCAAATTTTACGCGCTTGCCGTCGCGGCGGCGATGCTCGCGGCGTTCGCAATCGGCGGTTTTTTATACCAAAAGAACATGGCCAAGGAGAAAGCGCGGATCGCATATGAAAAGCTCCATACCGACACGTTCGATGACCCCGAAAAAGCCATGGCAGAAATCCAAAAAGCCCTCTCGCTCGTCAGCCGGAAGATGAACAAGGGCAAAAATGAGGCCGCCAAGGGCCTCAAAAAGGTCGAAAAGCTCGACATTTTCAAATAATGCGGCCTTTCGGCTGTCCATTTTTCACAAATCCTGACGGCCGAAAAAGCTGTTCAACAAAAATTTTCAACATGAAAAAACTCCTTTTCCTCGCCGTCGCCCTCCTTTCGGGACTTGCAACTGCGACTGCCCAAGACGATGCCATCAGCCGCTATTTTTCAAAATATGCCGAGGATGAGCGGTTCACGACCGTTTATATCAGCCCAAAAATGTTCTCGATGGTCGCCAAGATCAGCACCAACGACCCGGAATGGGAGAAAACCCGCGATGTCATCAAGGACCTCAAAGGCCTCCGCGTCCTCGTCGCCGACTCGACCGACGGCCTTCCGCTCTACCGCGAGGCAATGACGAAAATCCCGACCAACGAGTACGAAGAACTCATCACCGTGAAGGACAAGGGCGAAAACGTCCGCATCATGGTCAAGGAATCGGGCGACGTGATCAGCGAACTGCTGCTGCTCGTCGGTGGGCGCGACCAATTCGTGATGCTCTCTTTTGCCGGAAAAATCGACCTGAACAAAATTTCGAGCCTGGCAAAGTCACTCAACGTGGAGGGCGCGGAACATCTCGACAAGGTCAAAAAGCACGATTGACCAAAACCGTGGTTTTTTGGTTGATATGATTGTTTTGATGCCCTTTTTCACAACCATCATATCAATCAAAAAAATCACAGTTCAGACAAAT
>JANOQP010000133.1:0-2801 GCA_031414895.1 Saprospirales bacterium | reverse complement strand
GGCGTGCCGACTGGCGACCACACCATATTATATGCAGCCACCGATGCCTGCGGAAATTCCGCGACCTGCACGGCCATTTTGTCGGTGAAAGACCTCGTGGAGCCGTCGATGATTTGCCAGCAAAATGTCGTGGCCAGCATTTCCCAAAATGGCGAGGCGACCGTTTTTCCATCCAATTTTGATGAGGCCACTTACGACAACTGCTGCCTTAACTTGCTGGAAATCAAACGATTGGACATCGGAGGGCAGGATTTTTTGCAGCAGATAACTTATCAACCATCCGATATTTCGCCAATCCAAAAACAGGTCGAACTCCGCGCCAGCGATTGCAGCGGCAACCAAAATTCTTGCGTCGTGAACATCACCATTCAGGATAAGATCGTCCCAAATTTGGCCTGTCCGCCCAATTTGACGACCGATTGCGCGACCGATTTTGGCGATTTGAGCCAGTTCGGCACGGCCATTTCGAGCGACAACAGTGGCCAAAACCAGCTCACCTACTCGTTTTCGCAAAACCTCAATTCGTGCGGCATTGGCCAGATTTCGCGGATTTGGACGGCCACCGACCCTTCGGGGAACACCAATGTTTGCACCCAAAATATCACCGTCCAAAATCAAAACCCGTGGAACGGCGCGGCACAAATCGCATGGCCCGCCGATTTCACGACGACCGGTTGCACCGGGGCCGCCGACCTCGAACCGGGCAATTTGCCGCCCAGTTTTGCGCAGCCAAATTGGCCCTCGACGACCAATTGCGAAAGCGCCGCCGCCGCGCACAGTGATGATATTTTCCAATTTTCGGGCGGTTTTTGCCTAAAAATCCTCCGAAATTGGACGGTTATCGACTGGTGCAATTACTCGCCGGGCAGCCCGGCGGGCATCTGGAAACATACCCAAACCATCGCGGTGATGGACAACCAACCGCCCGTTTTTGTCAATCCGCCGGCCGATTTGACCGTCGGGATCTTGGCCAGCGGCTGCGCAACGACGGTCGTTTTGCCCCAAATTTCAGTCGATGATTGCCAACCGAACCCGGTTTTGACAGCGAGTTCTGCGCTCGGCGCGGGTTTTGGGCCGTTCCAAAATGTGGCCCCTGGCGATTATCCGATCACCTTTTTGGCCGCCGACGGCTGTGGGAACCAGTCGAACTTGACCATCAACCTCCATGTTTTTGATGCAAAAACACCGACCGTCATTGCCAAAAATGGCCTTTCGGCAAGTCTTGTCGGACAAAACGGGCAAGCCTCCGTCACGCTCGCGCCGAGTTTTTTCAACCAAAATTCGTCGGACAATTGCACAGCGGCAGCCGATTTGAAGCTCTCGTTTTCGCAAAACACGGCGGACATTTCCCGCACTTTTGGTTGCGGCGACCTCGGCCAGCAGACCATCCAACTTTGGGCGACCGACGCGGCGGGCAACTCGGATTTTGCGACCGCTTTTGTGATGGTCCAAGACAATTCGGGGGCTTGTCAAGTTCAAGTTCCGTTCGCCTCGATTTCGGGGAACATTTTGACAGAATCCTTGCAGCCCGTCGGTCAAGCGAACGTGATCTGCAGCCCCGCGCCCGCCGCCGTGACGGGCCCGTCCGGCCAGTTTTCGTTCGGGAATTTGCCCACGAACGCCGCTTATGAAATCTCCATTTCAAAAAACATCAACGTCGGAAACGGCATAACGACCTTCGATGCAAACCGGATCGAGGACCATACTTTTGGGGTTTTGCTCAATTCTCCGTACAAAATAATCGCCGCCGACGCGGATTCGGATGGGCAAATTACCCAAAACGACGTGGACGACGTAAAAGCAATCATTCTGCAAACAGCGACTATTTTCCCACAAAATTCGTCATGGCGGTTTATTCCACAGTCTTTTGTTTTCTCAAACCCGCAAATCCCGTTTCCGTTCGACGAGGAAATTGTTGTCCAAGATTTGACGAACAACCTCAACGGTCAAAATTTCATCGGCTTGAAGATCGGCGATGTGAACAACTCCGTCGATCCCATGCAATTCCAAGACCCGTCGCAAACCGAGGACAGGAACGGCCCCGACACGCTACATTTGACGGCAACCGAGCGCACTTTTTTGGCGGGCGAAAATTTCAGCCTCCCGGTCACGGCGAAAGAACTTGACGCGCTCGAAAGCTATCAGTTCACGTTCGATTTTGATGTTGAAAAGCTGGAATTTTTGGGCGTTTTGAACTCCGACATGAGCAATTTTGGGTTCAAAAACATGGCCATCGGCGGGATAAACCATCTTTGGATGCGGCCAAAAAACACGCCCGTGCAGCCAAATTCACAAATTTTCAACCTCCTTTTTAAGGCAAAAACGGACGGCATTTTGAGCCAGTCGGTCGGCATTTCGAGCAATTTCACGGAGGCCGCTGCCTATAAACCGGACATGGCCTTTGAGGAAAAATTGCCCATCGTTTTGAATTTCACCGAGAGGGAAACCCCTCCGCCGGTCGGCGTTTTTGATGAAAACCGGGCCCCGGTTTTTCACGGGATTTCGCCGAACCCGATGCTCGAAAAAGGGGTCGCGTCGTTCAATTTGCCCGAAAACGGGGCCGTAAAATTGACCGTTTCAGATGCGGTTGGCCGGGTTGTTTTGGGTGAAACCCGCGATTTTTCGGCAGGTTTCGGACAGTTTTCCATTGAAATCGGGACGAAAGGGGTGTTCTTTTACAAATTGGAAATGGCGGGCGGCGTGTTCACGGGGCAGGTTGTCCGGCTTTGATTTGAGTTTTCAAAAACTGATTTTCAAAAAAAAGTCCGCGAGAATTGACCCTCGCGGACTTTTTTTTTCGG
>JANOQP010000132.1:0-3369 GCA_031414895.1 Saprospirales bacterium | reverse complement strand
GCGCGACCCGACGGACGAAGAACTCGCCGATATCCTCGAGATCGCGCCGAAGGATGTCCACAACGCGATGCGCGGGACGCACCGATATGTCAGTTTCGATGCGCCGCTCATGTCGAGCGAGGACAGCGACTCGACGATGCTCGATGTGTTCATCTCTGAAAACGACAGCCTCGGCCCCGACGTGAACGTGATGACCCAAAGCCTCCGCGACGAGGTGAAACAGGGCCTCGCGATACTCGCACCGCGCGAAGTGGAGGTCATCGCGAGCTATTATGGACTCAACGGTTTCCCGACGCTCTCGCTCGAAGAGATCGGCGAACGGTACGGATTGACCCGCGAGCGCGTCCGGCAGATCAAGGAACGGGCCATCCGGCGTTTGCGGAAGGCATACAATACCGAGGCTTTGAAGTCTTATTTGGGCTAAATTTTTCCGATAAAAAATAAAAATGGGGCAGTGACGAAAGTCGCTGCCCCATTTTTTTTAAACTTGATTCAATAAAAAAGACCCTGAAGTTGGGTCAATAGCGCGAAATTTTATCAAAACCGAAGAACAAAAGATTGGCTCCTCGTTCAAATTCCCGGACAATAATATCGAGCCGCCCTGCAAATTGGCTGATCAATTCCCTGTTGGAAATATTCCCAAATTGCAAGAGCAAAACGCATGGTGGCGCGCCTTTGACCAAAAAGGTGTCGAAAAAATCTTTGTCCTTTGTAATTATTACGCAGTTTTCAGAAAGCGCATATCCATGAATTTCGCGGTCGGTCATTTCCTCGCCTTCGGGCAGAAAATAGGGGTGAGTTGCATGGTGACCTTGTTCAATCAACCATCTCGCCAACTTGGGCGGAAGGTGTGTATCGATGATGAATTTTATCATGCCGCCAAAACCATGATCGATTGGGCATTTGCCATTTTAGCCGCGTATCGGAGGCAAGCATTGATGTCTTCTTGCTCGATAAATGGATAATCGGCCAAAATTTCGTCGTAGGACATCCCGGCTGCCAATAATTCGAGCATCTGAGACACTGTGAACCGCATATTTCGAATGGTTGGTTTGCCATTGCAAACAGCAGGATTGAGGGAGATGCGGGTTAGCGATTGGTCCATTTTTTAAAAATTTGACTTGCTTTTGGTTCTTTTTTGAGCAAAAATAGCGGATTTTTGCCCTGAACACCACCTATTTTTTCTCGTACTGCCTTTCCAGCCGCTCCATCAACCGTTGCGTGATCCGCAAAAAATCCATTTCTGTGATGATGCCGACGAGTTCCTTGCCCTTTACGACGGGCAGGCAGCCAATTTTATGCTCGCGCATTTTTTGCATCGCATCGAGAATGGACATATCCGGGGAGGCAGTGACCGGTTTTTCAATCATCAGGTCGCCGACGGTGGTCGATGTGCCCGACCAGTTGCTGCCCATTTTTACAAAATGCCGGAGCAGCAGCCGCCCCGAAATGAGGCCGACCAGTTCGCCTTTTTTGTTCTCGACCGGCATGTACCTGATTTTTCGCCATTCCATGATCTCGGCGGCCATCTCGACGATATCGTCCTTTTGGGCCGTGATGAGGTCGGTGCCCATAAACTCCTCCACTTTCAGGCGGCTTGGGCGATAGTCGTCGAGGTCGCCCGCATCGGGCAGTTTCCAGGTGTGCACAGGCTGATTTTTTTGCTGATTTTTGATGGTCGCGGCGGTCACGATGGTCACGGCCTCATCGTTTGTCAGGTCCTCTTTTAGTTCGGTGAAGGCCCGCAAGGCCCATCGTGCGCCCGTCGTGTGCAGTTTGCAACGCTCCTCGATGATGTCGAGATAGCGCGAAATATCCGCCGGGGCAACTTTTCGCGACCTCAAACCTTCCTTCGCCAGCGGCAAAAGTTCCTTCAACATCAGCTCCGTGACCGTGATTTTTTTATCCTTGAACCAGGTGAAAGTGGTGTCGATGCCAAATTTTGAGGCTTTCATGAAATTGTCGCGCACGTCCGAAAACGAAAGGTGCTTCGTGATGTCCTCATAATTTGCGGCCATGCCCTCCATCGCGCCGAGCCAAAAAGCGGCGTTCGCGACCTCGTCCACGACCGACGGCCCGGCGGCCATGACGCGGTTTTCGATGCGCAAGTGCGGTTTGCCGTTCGGCGAAATACCGTAACAAGGCCGGTTCCAGCGATAAACGGTGCCGTTGTGGATCTGCAGGGCCCGAAGTTTTGGCGCTTTCCCGGCGCGGACGGTCTCCCAAGTGTCCTCGTCAATATCGCCCGCGAGCAGCACCCGGAACCGGCTGATGTCCTCCTTATATATATTGGTGATGCTGCCGCGCAGCCAGTCGGTGCCGAAATTGACGCGCGGCAACCGCTCGCGCATATGATCGTGCGAGGTGCGCGTGTCGAGGCTTTGCTGGAAAAGCGCGATGCGCGATTCGTGCCAAAGGCGGCGGCCAAAAACGAGCGGCGAATTGGCCGAGACCGAGATGCAGGGCGCGGCGAGGGCTTGCGAAAAATTGTACATTTTCACAAAATTGTCCGGCCTGACCTGCAAATGCACCTGAAAACTCGTGTTGCAGGCCTCCAAAAGCGGCGAATCGTGCTTCACCAAAAGCTCGTCCACGCCATCGAGCCGAAGCTCAAAAGAAGTGCCGAGCAGGTTTTTTTGGATCGCCGCCATGAGGTGGAAATACCGTTCGCGCGGCGTGAGGTTGTGCATTTCGAGGTCGTGCTTGCGCAACGTCGGCAAAATTCCACAAAGGATGATCGAGGCATCGTGGCCGTTCAAAACCTGTTGGATCTTGTCGAGGAAACCGAGGTTTTCCTTTTCGAGGTTGCTCAAACAATGCCCCGTGAACTCCTGTGGCGAGAGGTTGATCTCCAAATTGAACTTCGCCAGCTCGGTCACGCAGTAATTTTGCTCGCCAAGTTTCTCCAAGACCTCCATATTGATACAGGCCGGTTTGAGGGTCTTGTTGTGGACGAGGCACATCTCCTGTTCGGCCCCGATGCGGGCGATATCAGACTCGAACCAGTCGTTTTCGAGCATGTACTCAAACGCCTGCACGTCGCTCAACAGCGACCGCACAAACTTTTCCATCACCCGCTCGTCGGCGGTCACTACTTTTTGGACTCCCATATTTTTCGAGTGTTAATTTTGAGAAACAAGGGTAGGGCAAGTTTTTTTAAAAAAATAATTTTTGGGAAAAATCACTTTCCCCGAAAGGCGGACTCATAAACCGACACCCATTTTTCGACTGACATTTTCCCCAGCAGTTCACCAAAAAGCCCGAACGGTATCTGATCAAATTTGGCCAAGCGGATGCAGCTTTTGCCCATGTCGAGCTTCGTTTTTGTCTGTTTCGGCCACTCGGCGCGGAACCATTCGAGCAGTTCGG
>JANOQP010000131.1:0-2652 GCA_031414895.1 Saprospirales bacterium | reverse complement strand
CGCAGGGTCGTGGGCATCGCTGACGGCGTGCAACGCCAATTGGAGGGTGCGGAACTGCCGGGCCCAGTGCAAAAAATTGGCGCGAGATGCCTTTTTCCCACGAAAAAAACGGCCCCCAATCAGCTTTTCAATGGCATCGGTCTCGGCCTTGGCGCCGGGCAGGCTGCCGTCGCCGTCGCGGGAACCGGCGGTTTTTTCAGCCGGGCCATCATCCAAGGTTTCGTCCGCCGCGCCGTTTTTTAGGGAATAATCGGGGACGAAGGCGGCGAAGTTTTTCAGCCCCGCGACACTTTTTTTGTTCAATTGCTCGCGCAGCAAACTCGCCGACCAAGCATAGCTGATGGTCTTTTTTTTCAATAAAAAATCAAAAGCGGCCCAATTTGAACTGGCCGGGTTTTGGGGCAAATTTTCCAAAAGCACCTCAAACGGCACGAAGCCGAGCACCCCGTCCGGCACGATGAGCAGCCTTTTTTTCGATGAAAAAACGGGGCCCGCCATTTCCTCGCCGAGCAGCAGTTTGAAAAGGGCAAAAGACGTTTGCGCAAAATCGGCCTGCGCTTTTGGGGATGGGTCGTATTTGCCCAAAAACTGGCGAAGCCAATCTATTTTCATCAAAAAATCGGGCGGCAGTATGGTCTTTCGCATCGAAAACTGCCCGTCCGCCGTCGCCTGAAAAACGAACAACTGGTTTTCACCGACGAGGTACTCGACCAAAACCTGATCGTGTTCGAGCAGTTTTGGCAGGTCGGGGACGACCGCCCAAGCGGGTATTTTGGAGAGTTTCCAATATTCCGGGGCGGCCGATTTCAGTTCTTCCCAAAATTTTTGCTGCGCCTGTTTTGCCCGTAAAAGTTCGTCTTCGAGGCTGCGGACGGCCCCAGTTTGACCGTCCGGGGCGCGTTTTTTTTCCAAGATGCTTTTTTCGAGCCGCGCGATCTGGCCGTTCAATTCCTGTTCGCGGGACCGCAGATCTGGCGGCAGCTTAAAGCTCGAACGGCCGCGGGCAATGCCCTGCAAAAGGAGGAGGCCCTTGCTTTTTTCACAAAAAAGGAAAGCGGCCTCGGCAAATTTCGCGTCGGCGGTCGCCAAAAAAAGGGCGTGGGCGATCCCGGTCGCGCGTTCGAGGCGGGCGCGGCCCTCGTCGAGGGCCTGGAGATTGGAAGATTGAAATTGGTAGGTTTCGCGCAGCCGCTGTTCGATTTCCTCGATCAAAACATGGCAGTCGAGGGCATTTTGGAGGGCATCGGATGCGGCCTTTTTTTGAGCGGTCGAGGCGACCAATTGCCAAGCGCGGGCCTTTCCGTCGAGTGCTTCGCGGATGGTGTTTTCGGGGTAAAACTGGTCGGAAAGGGGATTTTTGGCGACATTTTTTTCAAAAAAACCGGGGATGACATTTTGCAAAGCCTTTTGAAAATGGGGGAGCGCGGCCTGCGGGCGGTTTTGCAAAAGCTCGATATCCCCAATTTGGATGCGGATTTTGGCAACCTCGCGGCGGTTTTCATCGCCACCAAAATCGGCGATTGTGAGCCAGAGCGATTGCTCAAACTTTGCTTTTGCGGGCGCAAACTGGCGACGGGCAAGATGGATCCTTGCCTCGTTTTCCGCCATTTCGGCGAGCGCGAAGGAGGCCCATTCCCGCTTTTGCGCCGACAGTTTTTGATGGGCAGAACGTGCGTCGCGACAGGCCGCTTCTGCCGATGGGATATTGCCCTGCATCAAAAAATAGCCAGCTAGGCCGCTGAAATAGGATGCCCTCATTGGGCTTTCGGGGTCCTCCGGTTGGGCAAGGGCGCGGAGTTCGAGGGCGATGGAAGCGTCAATTTGCCCGGTTTCCCTAAAAACAATGGCGAGGTCGTGGAGGCTTGCGGCGGCCTTGGCGAGGTCGTGGTTGGCAAAGGCAATATCGGCTTGCTGTTTCAACAAGATCCGGGCACGTTCATAATCGCCGAGGCGGGTGCACACATTTGCGAGCGTCCCGAGGGTTGTATAGGCCGTCGTTTTTTCGCCGGCGCCGAGATTTTTGGTGAAGTCCTCGAAATTCTCCTCATAAAAGGTCCGGGCAAGCTGATAATCGCCCAAAATGACCTGTGCATAATATCCGCCGAAATAATTGAACCGGATTTTTGCCTTCCACTCCTTCGTTGTTTTCGGTTCGCGCCAGCTGTTTTTTATGTTATTGTGGATGAAATTGACCGCGTCGAGTGGCTTTTCGAGCTTTGAGCAAATGTGCGTCGCGCAACCGGAACGGGCGAAATACCATTCCGCCAACGCCTCGTTTTTTTTGAAAATGTCGAGCGCATTTTTTTCAAAAATAGCCGCGCTGTCCGGTTGGTTTTGGGTCAGTGCGGTTCGGAATTTTGCCAAAAAAACGGCGGCCTCGTTGCTGTCTGCGGGCGACAAAAACGATTGCCCCCGTGCCATATCGGGCAGGGGGGCAATCAGGAGGAGGAGGAAAAAACGGATCGTGTTCAATTGTGGATGTCAATTTTTCTTTCTGAAAAACCACCAAAGGAGGAAAATCAGGGCAAGAATAATCAAAATCCAGCACGGTATGGGGCTGTTGTGGCAGAGGCAACGGATTTTGTTCCAAAAACCGGGCAGCATGCAAACATCGTCCACGGACGGGCCGTCGGTTTTTTCGACCATTTTTTT
>JANOQP010000130.1:0-7490 GCA_031414895.1 Saprospirales bacterium | reverse complement strand
GGATCGAACTTTTCAACTCGAAAAACGAGCGATACCGGATCGGTTTCAACGCAGCGACGAACTCGTTTTTCAGCGACCGGACGAAAGCGGGGGATGCCTCTTTTTCAAAAACATTTGCCAGCAAGATCAGCTTCGCGCCGCGCTTTTCATCCGAAAAAAAGGTCGTGCTGCACGTCTTTTTCGACAATGCCTCGGCGGAGCTTTTTGCCGACGGTGGCTCGGTTTCGATGACGGAAATTTTCTTCCCGACGGAGGATTTTTCAAAAATAAGCCTGTTTTCGGATGGAGGAAATGCCATTTTATTGAACGGGAAAGCATGGCGGTTGAAGTCGATTTGGCGATGAACCGGCCCCATTTTTAGCGCGTAACCACATCCATTTTTTTCATAAAAAATTACCGGCGGCCTGTTCAGTCAGGCTGTCGGCTGGCAATTTCATTTATCAAACTAAACCTGTTTCAATCATGAAGCTAAAATTATTCACCATGCTTGCGCTGATTTTGTCCCTCGCGGGGGGCGTTTTTGCGCAGCGAAGCCTGACCGGCACTGTTACCGACGCGGAATCGAACGAGCCGCTCATCGGCGCGTCGGTTGCCGTTCCGGGGACTGCCGTTGGGGCCGTCACCGACATCAGCGGGGGCTTTTCGCTCCGTTTGCCCGATGGGGCGACCAATTTGACCGTTTCGTACACCGGTTACGAAACGCAGACCGTGGCCATCGGCAGTGGCCAGACGCTCAATATCGCACTGCGGACCAATGCCCAGCTCGACGAGGTCGTCGTGACGGGCTATGCGACCGAGCGCAAAAAAGACCTGCTTGGTGCGGTCGCGGTCTTGGACGTAAAATCCGTCAAGAACCTCGCGAACCCGAACGTTTTGCAGTCGATGCAGGGCCGGGTCGCGGGCGTGAACGTCACCACGGACGGCGTTCCGGGGCAGGGCGTGAGCATGAAAATCCGGGGGACCAGCACGTTGGGCAAATTGAGCGACCCGCTCTATATCGTGGACGGCGTGCCGGTGCAATCGTACGTCACCAACGACAACAACTCCACCATCGCGCTCACGACCGACCTTTCGTGGCTCAACCCGAGCGATATTGCCTCCGTCCAAGTGCTGAAAGATGCGTCGTCGGCCTCCATTTATGGGGCGCGGGCAGCAAACGGCGTCGTTATTATTACGACGAAACAGCCGACGAAAAACAAGTCGCACGTCGAGTTCAACATCCGTACCTCGATGGAGCGGTGGAACAAATTTGACGACCTCACCAACTCGGAGGAGCGCGCGAAGATCGAATGGCAGGGCGCGGTGAACGACGGTGCAGACCCCGACGCGACCGGGATCTACAAGTACAAATGGCACAAAGACGGCACGACGGGCGGCATTCAGGGCACGGGTGTACCCGTTTTGGATGAGATCATTTACCCAGAATGGCTCGACCAGGCCGACCAATTGCGCCCCGCTGGCCACCCGAACAGCCGGTACGGCGGCTCGCTCGCCGAGGGCACGGACTATTGGAAAGAGATTTCGCGGACGGGCATCATGCAAAATTACGACCTCTCGATGTCGCAGGGCGGGTCGCGCGGTGGCGTTCATTTCAGCGCAAATTACATGAACCACAAAGGTGTCGTCATCGGCACCGGTTTCAAGCGCATGGGCCTCCGGTTAAACTCGCACATGGACTTTTTGAACGGCCGGATCACGGTCGGGCAAAACCTCGCCACTTCGCGCGGCGCACGCCAATTGATGGACAACGGTTTTGGCGGAACGCCCGAAAACGCGCCCTATCGATACAAATCCGTTTTGCCCGTCCGGACGGAAGATGGCCGTTTTTCGGGGCCTCCCGGCGGCGGTTTTTCCGACCGCGACAACCCGGTCGCGCTCGCCGAGGACAACAAGGACGACCGCAACTATGCCGTCAAGATTTTCGGAAATGTCTATGCCGATGTCAAACTGTTGAAAGGCCTGACCTTCCGCACGAGCTACGGCGGCGATTATGACAACAACTTTTCGAAGGATATTTTCCACACCTACAAGCGCGGTTTTTTGGCGAACACGACCGCCGAACTGGATATCCGCCAAACGCACCAGACAAACTGGATCTTCAACAACATGTTGACCTATTCGACCCATTTTGGGCAATCGAACATCACGCTTTTGGGCGGCACCGAGGCCATCAAAAAGAAGCTCAATATTTTCAACGCACAGGCAAAGGGCTTTTCGCTCGAAACGCCCGATTACATGCAATTGAGCGCGGCATCCGGCGAGCGGACCTCCTCCGGTTTCAGCACGGGCTTCACGCTTTTCAGCTATTTCGGCAAGATCAACTATGACCTGATGGACAAATACCTCGCCTCGTTCACGGTTCGGCGCGACGGTTCATCGCGTTTCGGGACGCAAAACCGCTTCGCAATCTTCCCTGCGTTCTCGCTCGGATGGCGCCTGAGCGAGGAAGGTTTTTTGCGGGACAACCCGAATATCTCCAACCTGAAATTGCGCTTCGCATGGGGCCAAACGGGCAATCAGGACATTTTGGACAATGCGCGTTTTGGGCTTTATCAGGCGGTCTACGCGCCTTCTTCGAACATTTTGCCATGGGACGGCGGCTGTGCGCAAACCCCATGCCCGGACGCTGCGACCTCTTATGACATCGGCAACAACGACAGCGGCATCCTGCCGAGCGGATTTTTGGCGACCCAGACCGGCAACGACGCCCTCAAATGGGAGACCACGACGGAGGCCAATTTCGGCCTCGACCTCGGCCTTTTTGACGACCGCATCAACCTGACCGCGGAGGTCTACCAGCGCACGACGAAGGATATTTTGGTCCGCCCAAAAACCATCGCGGCGGTCGGTGACGGCTCCAGCCAATGGGTGAACGGCGCGGACATGGAGACCAAAGGTTGGGAAACCGGCATCACCTATTACAGCCCGACGACCCGCGAACTGCGCTACAACGTCACCTTGATGGCCTCGCACTACAATTCCATCATCACGAAATTGCCCGAATCGCTCATCGCAACCTACCCCGGCAACGAGGAGCAAAACATCATCGGCCATGCCCCGAACGCCTTTTTTGGGTACAACACGAGCGGCATTTTCCAAAACCAGGCCGAAGTGGATGCCCATGCCGACCAGCCGGGCAAGCGCATCGGTGCGCTCCGTTTTGTTGATGCAAATGGCGACGGAAAAATCACCGCCCTCGACCAAAAATATGGCGCGGCCTCGAACGTCCCCAAAGTGGAGCTCGGCGCGAACTTCGGCGCGAACTGGAAAAACTGGGACGCATCGGTGTTTTTGTTCGCCAATTTGGGCCGCAAGGTCGCCCCGGATGTCTACCGGATGGAACTCGGCTCGCTTGACAACGGCGAAAACGGCGGTGTGAACCAGCTCGACGCATGGTCGCCGACGAACACGGGCAGCTTCATCCCGGCGGCATCGAACACGAACCGGCCCTATGGTTTTTCGCTCGATTACAATGTCCGCAACGGTGCTTTCCTTGCCTTCAAACAGGTTTTGGTCGGGTATTCCTTCCCGAAAATGAGCGGGTCGCGCAGTTTTTCGAGCCTCCGGGTTTATGCCAGCGGTGAAAACCTCGGATATGTGGTTGACCGGAAAGGCCCGAACCAATATGTTCAATCCGGCTGGTCGGTCGAAAACCGCCTCGCGGGGATCTACCCGAAGCCGCAGCGGTTCACGGTCGGCATTTCGGCCGGTTTCTGAAACGGTCGGCGACGAACGGCGGACGGCAAACGGCCATCCACCATCGTCCATCGACCTTCAACCATTTTAAATTTTCAAAAAATGAAAAAGACTTTTCTCCTAAAAAGCATACTCACCGTGGCCTGTGTCGTGGCCATGATGACGAGTTGCAAAAAGGATTTCCTGAATTTCACGCCCGCTGGCGTGGTCTCAGATTCCGACCTCGTTTCGGTGGCCAATGCCGAAAAAATGGTCATCGCGGCCTATGCCTCTCTCGGCAACGACGGGCTCCTTGGCCATCCGTTCGAGGATATGTGGAGCTACGGTTCGGTCCGTTCGGGCGATGCCTATAAGGGCGGCGGCTCAATCGGCGACCAATTTGACACGCACATGATGGAGGTTTTCAACATCAACACGCCCGCGAACGGCAACACAAACCTGATGTGGATCTGGCTCTATGCGGGCATTTCGCGCTGCAACGATGCCATGCGCCGCATTCAGGCGTTGCCGGATGCCGATTATCAGGCCGAGGCGGGCGTAAGCCGTGCGCAACGTTTGGCGGAGATGCGTTTTGTCCGCGGCCATTTTGAGTTTATCCTCAAATCGCTGTTCAAATTCCCGGTTTTCATTGATGAAACCATCGCAAAACCGGACATCATCAACGTCAGCAACCGCGTGAAAGCCGACCAAGAGGGCTGGCAATTGATTGCCGACGAGTTCCGCGAGGGCGTGAATTCGTTGCCCGATGTGCAGTCCGACGAGGGCCGCCCGACGAAAAATGCGGCCCGCGCCTATCTCGCGAAAGTGCTTTTGTTCAAGGCATACGTCCAAAACGATGCCCACGCCGTGACCAGCATCAACGATTCGGAACTGACGGAAGTGGTCTCGCTCATCACGACCATCGAGGGGACGATGGAATACGGGCTTTATGACGATTTCGCCAAAAATTTCCTCTGGGAATTTGAGAGCGGCAAGGAGTCCGTTTGGGCCATCATGCGCTCCATTAATGACGGTTCGCCGGAGGGCCGGGGCAATTTTTCGACCGGCCTGACCTCCTCGCTGGGGCCGGGGTACGGTTGCTGTTCGTTCAACCACGGCTCGCAAAACATGCTCAATGCGTTCAAAACCGACGCAAACGGCCTGCCGAAATTCGACGATTTCAACCAATTGCCGTTCATCCAGACCGTGACCGACGTAAAGGCCAACAACATGGACCCACGGATCGCGCACACCGTCGGGATCGTCGGGATGCCGTACAAATACGACCCGAACCGCATTTATAACGAGACGTACTCGCGCGTTCCGGGCGTATATGGCTATTCTTTGGGCATGAAAGACCAAGAATTGCCGTCATCGCCCGCCTTCCGACAATATCAGGCCTTCTTTTCGATCGCCCGCAACACCGACCAGATCCGCTACGGCGACCTCCTTTTGATGAAGGCCGAGGCGCTCATCGAGCTCAACAAACTCGACGAGGCGAAGGACATTATCAACACCATCCGCACCCGCGCCGGGGCAGCCGCGAGCCTCACGCGCATCGCCGATGCAGCGGGACAACCGACCGGAAAATGGGTCGTCGGCACCTACACGAGCCTCGGCAGCAAGGACGATGCCCGCCGCGCCCTCCGTTGGGAACGCCGCCTCGAACTCGCTTTTGAGTCGAAACGCTTTTTCGACCTCGTCCGTTGGGGCGTTGCCGAGACCACTTTGAACAAATATTTTGCCGAGGAAAAGGGCCTCCGCCCGCACCTCAACGATGCGAAGTTCGCGGCGGGCCGCGATGAATATTTGCCGATCCCGCAACAGCAAATCACGATTTCGCAGGGGCTTTATCAGCAAAACCCGGGGTATTGATTGATTTTTTGCCGCAAAGGCGCGGAGTTCACGGGGCTTTTTTCAAAAGCAAGCCCTGCGAACCCTGCGGCTTTGCGGCTTTTTATTTAATAATCATCGTATGAAGCCACTCACCATTGCGCTCGCCATTTTTCTCTTTTTTGCAGAAAACCGGGCGACCGCACAATTCTTTCACCACAAAGAAACCGAGGCCAATTTCACCCAAATAAAAAACACCAATGGCATCGCAGCCGCCGATTTTGACCGCGACGGCGACCTCGACCTGTTCTTCACGGGCATCAATAATTTTGACAAAAACGACCCGACGACCTGGAACCATTTGATGAAAAACAACGCCGACGGCACCTTTTCGGAAATGACCGTCGAGGCCGGTTTCGGCATTCAATATGTCAATGAGGGCCTCTTCGCAGCGCGGGGCGAGAAGATGGGCGCATCCTTCGGCGACTACGACAACGACGGTTTTGCCGACCTTTTTTTGGCGAACAGCCGCGAAAACCAGCTTTACCACAACAATGGCGACGGCACTTTCAGCGACGTGACAGCGGCGGCGGGCGTTGCCGGTTGCAATGTTTGCTACTCGTCGAGCGGCCTTTGGTGGGACCACGACCGCGATGGCGACCTCGACCTTTATGTGTCCAATTTGAACAATGAAAACGTGATGTACGAAAACCTCGGCGGCGGGAAATTTCAGGACATCACCCTAAATACGGGCCTCGGCGGCGGCCTGACCATCACTTGGATGAGCGTCGCCTTTGATGCTGGAAAAGATGGTTTTCTCGACCTTTTGAACGTGAACGACACCCAGCAAAAGGCGTTTTTTGAAAACCGCAGCGGCCAAAAATACAACGAATCCGCCCTTGCCTACCGCCTCAACAGCACCGGTGCGGACATGGGCGCGACCATCGGCGACCCGAACGGCGACGGCCTTTTTGATATTTACATGACCTCCATTTTCAATTATGTGCCGAACAAATTTTTCGTCGCCACGGGCCCTCGCCGCTTTTCCGACGAGGCCGAAAAATGGGGCATCGAGGACACCGGCTGGGGCTGGGGGACCGAATTTTTTGATTTTGACCACGACGGCGACGAAGACCTCGCGGCGGTGAACGGCCCGATTGCCGAGGTCCACCACGCCATTCAGCCGGACATCGCCAATTTCTTTTTCAAAAATTTGTTGAAAGAGGGCGAGGCGCGTTTCGAGAATATTTCCGCCGATTCCGGGACGGACGGTTTTGCAAAAAGCAAGGGCCTCGAAGTCTTCGATTTTGACCAAGATGGCGACCTCGACATGGCCGTTGCGAACATGGACAGCGGGGCCTATTTTTTTGAAAACCAGACCCTTTTGAAAAACCAGCCAGTTCCGGCGGACAAAAATTGGCTGCAAATCCGGCTCGAAGGCACAGCCTCCAACCGCGACGGCTTCGGCACGACGGTCAAGATCCGCATTGGCGACCAGTGGACATACCGGTATTTTCACGGCGCGACCATTTTTGGGCAGAACATTTTGCCCGTCCATTTTGGCATTTCGTCGGCGACGGTGGTGGACGAAATCCGGTTCACCTGGCTGACCGGGAAAACCGAGGCGATCTATAATGTCGCGGCCAACCAAATCATCGATTTTAAGGAAGGAACGGGCGCCGCAGTGGTCGAAGAACCGACGAACGAACCCCCCGGCAGCGGGGCCATCGTCGAAAAAACATGGGCCGAACCGAACCTGTTTTCCGATAAAACGACCCTTTATTTTAAAATTGCGACCGTCGGCGAGGTCGAAATCGACATTTTCAACGCGCTCGGCCAGCGTGTTTTTTCAAAAAAAATGACCGTCAGCGAGCCGGGCGAAACCCAATTTGATTGGGACGCGCAGTCCGTGGCAGCCGGCGCCTATTTTTACAGGGCCGTTTTTGGCGGGAAAAAAATGGACGGGCGGGTCGTGAAGGGGG
>JANOQP010000129.1:0-3225 GCA_031414895.1 Saprospirales bacterium | reverse complement strand
CCCAGACCATCGGCGGCGGGGTCGTTTCCGCTTGGCCGAGGCGGTCGCGGAATTGGTCGTCAATGGAAAAATTATCTTGCATCTTGTTGATTTTCAATTGTTTATAAAATTCAGGCCACTTTTTTTTGCAGCCCAAAATTGGCTTTTTGGTTCACCTGCCGGACAAGTTGCCGACGGGCTTTGGTCAATTGGGAGCGGCTCGTACTTTCCTCGATGCCGAGCAGCTCCGCCGTTTCCGAATGGCTGTAACCTTCGATGGCGACGAGGTTGAAAACAATCCGGTAGCCTTCCGGCAGGTCGCCGACAATTGTCATCATTTCGGCCTCCGAAAGTTGCGCCAGCGCGTCCGGATCGACCGCCGAATCATGCCACCCGGCCTCGACGCCCGTCTCCTCGAACTTGAACCGGTGCCGTTGGTACATCCGCAAGGCGGTGTTGACCATGATGCGCCGAATCCAGCCCTCGAAGGAGCCGTCGCCCCGGTAATTTGTCAAATTCCCATAGACCTTGATGAAGCCGTCCTGCAAAATGTCTGCCGCGTCGCTCGACCGCCGGGCATAGCGCAGACAAACAGCGTACATCTTCGGCGCGAACCGTTCGTACAGCTGTTTTTGCGCCCGCGCATCACCGCGCAAACACCCTTGAATGAGTTCCTGTTCGGTCAATTTAGATAGTTTTGAGCAAGGTACAACCGCCAGGGGAATTTTCTTCATCAAAATCTTGGCCCGTTTTGTCATTAACCTTGATGCGCTGTTTTGCTTTGTCGCTGCCCCTTCTGGATGGTTATTTTTGAAATACAGAACTGTTTTCATGCGGGGTTTGCTGCCATAAATATTGAGAAGGTGATTCAAAGTCACCTTCTCAATTAGCTATAAAGGTCAAAAGTTTGTGTCCTTTGCGAAACCATTGCGCCCTTCGCGGCGCGTTTTATTTTTTCATAAATCATTGAAAATGAACCTTTTAACTGGGAAAGTGGCCCTCATCACGGGCGGGTCGCGGGGCATCGGCGAGTCGCTCGTCCGGGGTTTCCATGCGGCGGGCGCACAGGTTGTATTCACGTTTGTCTCGGAAAATTCACGCATTTTAGGCGAAAAAATATGCCAAGACCTCGGTACGAATGTGTGGATGTTCCAATCTGATGCGAGCGATTTTGCGCAGGCCGAAAAGCTCGTCGCGGCCGTCATCGCCGAGTTCGGCAAGCTCGATATTGTGGTCAACAACGCCGGGATCACCCGCGACACTTTGATGCTCCGGATGACCGAGCAACAATGGGACGACGTGATCGCGACGAACCTCAAATCGGTCTTCAACCTCACCCGCCACGCGCTCAAACCGATGATCCGCTCGGGTGGGAGCATCATCAATATGTCGTCGGTGGTCGGTGTTTTTGGGCAGGCAGGGCAGGCCAATTATGCCGCGTCGAAGGCCGGGATCATCGGTTTTTCAAAAAGCATCGCCAAGGAATATGGCTCGCGCGGCATCCGTTGCAACGCCATCGCGCCCGGTTTTATCGAGACCGACATGACCGCCGCGCTCGACGAAAAAACGAAGGACGGCTACCTCGCCAGCATCCCGATGAAGCGGCTCGGGACGGGCGACGACATCGCGAACGCCGCCATTTTCCTTTCCAGCGATATGGGGAAATACGTTTCGGGGCAGGTTTTGAGCGTCTGCGGTGCCTTAAATTGTTGATCAAAAACCCAATTCCCCAACCTTTTCATCCATCACCCGGAACCAAACGGGCGGCAACAGGGCCAACAAAATCGAGCCGGGATAGCCGAGCGGCAATTGCGGGCTGTCATCGTGGTGGCGCAAGACCTGAAATTTTCGGGTGCTTTTGTAATGGTGGTCGCTGTGCCGCGTCAGTTCGTAGAGCATGATCCGGCCGATATGGTGGTTCGAGTTCCACGAATGCCTGGGCAGAACTGGCTCGAAACGCCCATTTTCGAGCTTTTTTCGGCGCAGCCCATAATGTTCGATATAGTTGACCGTCTCCAAAAGCAGAAACCCGACGACCGCAATCGCGACCGTTCCGAGCAGGCCTTTTGTTCCAAAAAAATAAAAGGCCGCCGCCAGCCAGCCAAGCTGGACGAGGTGAAAAACGACCATTTCATTTTTTGGGGAAAAAACCGGCTGACCCTTTTTTTGCTGATCAGCGTTCGCAATTTCCCAAGCGGAAAGCCACGAGCCGACGACGGACCTTACCCAAAAGGAATAGACGTTTTCTCCCAGATTGGCCGATGCGGGGTCGAGTTCGGTGGCCACGTTTTTGTGGTGTCCCCGGTTGTGCTCGATGAAAAAGTGGAGGTAAAGGTTCGGCAGCAGCAATGCTTTTGACAAAAACTGCGAAAAACGGTCGGCGCGGTGGCCCAACTCATGGGCGACATTTATGCCGTTCGAACCGCAAACGAGCCCCGTGCCGAGGGTCGCACCGAGGATTTCAATGATTGAGCGTGACGGGTTGTTTGTCAAAAAAACGAGATAAAAATAGACGCTCGCAAAAACAATCGGCACGTTCAACCATAAGAGAAGGTCGAAAAAAATCCGTTTTGAGCGCGAATCCTCCATTTCCCCCGGATGGTTTTCGGAGCTGCCCTCTCGGAAATATTCGGCAACCGGGACGATGCCGAACACAAAAAAAACGCCCAACCAAGTCCATGCGCCGCCCCATGCGAGGCCGCCCCAGACGAGTGCGGGAAGGAGGTTTGCGAACAGGTATTTCAAGTCTTTCATAACTACTTTTGTCCGATTTTGAAAATTGGCCGGCCCATGGATATGGCCGGAATGATGGATTTAAAAACCTGTTTGCCTATTTTTATGTTGAACAAAAACAAAAAAAGTCTCTAAATACATGGATTTTCACGCTCTCCGCGTTGCAGAAATACGCCCCGAAACCGCCGATGCCAGCACCGTTGTCTTTGAAACGCCGGGCGAATTAAGCGAGGTTTTCGCATTCAAACAAGGCCAATATATCACCATCCGGGTGGTTTTGGACGGCCTTGAGGTTCGCCGCAGCTATTCGATGTCGGCCAGCCCGCTCGAAAAAGAACTGGCCATCACGGTAAAAAAAGTACCCGGCGGCGCGGTCTCCACTTTTTTGTGTGAGCGGACAAAAGTCGGCGACAGCCTCGAGATCGCACCGCCAGAGGGCCGGTTTTTTGTCGAATTCGATGCCGCAAAAAGGCGCGACATCTACCTGATCGGCGCGGGCAGTGGCATCACGCC
>JANOQP010000128.1:0-2995 GCA_031414895.1 Saprospirales bacterium | reverse complement strand
GCCTCAATACCTACTCAAATTCAGGCCAGTCCAAGCATGGCGAGTTTTGCCCCATATTCCAAATTTCCGTTGTCGAGCGCGGCTTTCGCCATCTGTTGGAAATAGGCAGCCGGGTCGTCAAACCCCAAAATTTCTTTCAACGACGGTTCGGTTTCGAGCAACGCCATGACCGAGGCCGAGCTTGGCAGTTCCGGCATACCCGCGAGCTGCCCCAAATTGTTGCCGGTCAAAACTTTGCTGGCCAACAATTTTTCGGGCAAACCATCAAACCCGACGCCGCCGGAAGTCTGCCCCTGCACGATGGCTTTCACCGCATCGCCACTCGCGCGGACATAAAACGCACGGCCCATCCGGCCCATCAGGTCGAGTTTGTCTGGGTCGATCCGCTGTTTTTCGTCGAGCACCCGTTCGGCGATGTGCATCATCACGACCTCGCAGATGAACAGGTTGCCCGCGCCGGCTTCCTTGCCGAGCTTGACAATCTCGGTCACTTGGCATTCCATTTGAATGGGCGATTCCGAGATGCGAAAAGGTTTGACCATCAACGAGTTAAGTGGCGTTAGCCCCGCTTTTTTGAACTCGCTTTCGCCATACGGGAACTCGATGCTGCTGACCGCCATCTGGTGGACGAGGTCGTACGGGACGACGTTGATGACCACTTCGCGGGTCTCCTCGATGTTGCGGAGCGTGTCTTTTGTCGTATTGTTGTTGACGCGGCGGTTCGATGAAAAAATCAGGATCGGCGGGTTCGAACTGAACGCATTGAAAAAAGAGTAGGGCGCAAGATTGATCGTCCCGTCCGCCCCGATCGTGCTGGCCCATGCAATCGGGCGCGGCGCGACGGCCCCGAGCAGGAACTGGTGAAAATCCTTCGTCGGCGTTTTTTTGGGGTCAATTTGAATCATCGTTTCCATCGAAAACTGGTTTTGTCGCGCTGTTTTATGTCAAGTCCATGCCATACGTCCGGGTCCGGAGGCCATAGTGCCGGCCCGCTTTTGAGCCGTTGAACTGTCGGGTTTTGCCCAAAAGCCGCTGCTCTTCAATGGGCAATTTTGAAAAATTGAGACATTCGGAAGCGCAGCAGCCGCCCATTTTTTCGCGGCATTCGTCGCATTGGATGAAAAGGAGGTGGCAGCAGTCGTTCGCGCAATTTTGGTGCACGTCGCAGGGCTGGCCGCATTGGTGGCATTTTGCGATGACCTGCGGGCCGATGCGTTCGCCGCGCCGCTCGTCGAAGACGAAGTTTTTGCCCAAAAATTTGTTCTCCAAACCTTGTTCGCGCACCTGCCTGTCATATTCAATGATGCCGCCTTCGAGCTGAAAAATCAGTTCGAAACCGTTGTGTTTGAGCCAAGCGGAGGCTTTTTCACAACGGATTCCGCCCGTGCAGTACATCACGACGGGCTGTTTTTTTCGCTCCGCGAGCAGCTCGACGACCATCGGGAGTTCCTCGCGGAAAGTTTCGACATCGGGCAAAATAGCACCCTCAAAATGACCAACCTCGCTCTCGTAATGGTTGCGCATATCAACCAAAATGGTGTCAGGCCGCGACGTAATTTCATTGAAATCGGCGGCGGAAAGGTGCGTCCCCATATCCGACGGATCGAAATCAGGGTCGTCAAGCCCATCGGCGACTATCTTTTTACGGACTTTCACATCGAGCAAAAAGAACGAGCGGCCGTCGTCCTCGCGGGCAAAATTGAGCCGCAGGTTTTTTAAAAAAGGGAAGGTTTCGAGCGCATTTTTGAACAAATCGAGCTGCTCGGCTGGGACGGAAATTTGCCCGTTGATGCCCTCGTTGGCGACATAGACGCGACCAAAAACGCCGATTTCGGTCATTTTTTGATAAAATTCATTGCGAAAACCAGTCGGGTCTTCGATTTGGTGGTAGCGGTAAAAGGAAAGCGTCCGCCGCTCGCCGGGCGATTTTTCCATCCTGTCACGGAGGGTTCGGCGGTCTATTTTGTTGCGGAGGCTCGGGAGCGGGCTGTTCATCGGGTCAAAAAATCAATCGCGCCGACCGACCGACGGGCAGCGGATATCACCAAAATAATAGACGAGGCCGGCGCCGAGGAACGTGTAAAAATCGTTCTTTTTCGCGTTTCCGCGCTGCCGTCCGGGCAGCCCGATCTTGGGCAGTTCCGACTGGTCGCTCAATGCCACGCCGAGGTCGCCACGGATGGAGCGGAGGTCTTCGAGGTCGGGATAATTGCCGCTCACGTCGTCAAGATAGTCCGTCCAAACATTGCGCACGCCAAGCTCGACATTGAAACTGACGCGATAGGTAATGTCCATTTTCAGGCCGATGCCGTAGTTCAAGGCCCCGGCGAAAGTGCTATATTCCTCGCCACGAAACTGGCCCTCGGTGCCGAGCGGGCGCAATTCCTCCCAATTCCCTTCGTATTTTGTCTTCGGGTTGTAGCGGAACATCGTAAAACCAGCCATCATATAAGGGGTATAATAAAAGTCGCGGTCGCCGTGGATATAGGGCAAAAAATTGAACTCGCCGCTCAACGATGCATCGAAAATATTGGTCTTGAAGCTCAAGTTCCTGCGTTGCTGATAGACGTTTTTCGAGTCCGCGTCGTCCGCCGAGACGTTGCCATAATTTAGGCCGAGCCGCACACAAAGCCGATCGTTGAAATTGTACCGGGCCAACGCACCGCCCGCCGGGCCGATCGGTTTGAGCCGCCATTCGGTGTTGAGGTCGCCAAAATAATTGGACACGCCCGCCCAACCGCCGACCTCCCAACCTTGCTGGGCGGCCATGTTTTGGGCGAATAAAAGGAGGCCAAAGAAGGCCGGGAAACGCAAGAATCGGGTATTCATGGATGTTCGGTTAATTTTTGCCGAGTGGTTTTTCAGAACGCTGTTTTTCAATAAATCGGGTCTGCAAACCATTTTTTCACAAAAAAATCTGAAAAAAGTGCGCAAATGTAGCCAATCACAGCGGCCAGCAAAGAAATTTCATTGGGAAGGAAGCACCAAAATTTCG